>JAKFXW010000237.1 GCA_021731185.1 Gallionellaceae bacterium | reverse complement strand
CAATTCCACATTGCCTGTATAAGCAATAGTGGATTGCCTAACTTTGTTGCACCAGTCATCATTTTATTTTTCTTTGCGGGAATAAAAAGCCATGATTGACCAATATTTGCTGGGGTCTATTTCAAGCCTAGGGGTCTATTTCAAGCCTAGGGGTCTATTTCAAGCCTGGGATTTATTTCAAGCCTGGGGTCTATTTCAAGTCTGGGGTCTATTTCAAGCCTGGGCTGCGGTCAACAGAAATTCCTTGAATGCATGGGTGGCGGTTGAGAGCCGTTGATTTTTACGATGCACAATGTGCCAATAACGCATGATAGGAAAGTGTTTTGCATCCAGAATCGCAACACGTTTCGCTTCCAATTCCAAATTAATACCGTGCAGGGACACAATCCCCAGCCCCAGTCCCGCTTGGACAGATTGCTTGATTGCCTCATTGGTATCCATTCGCATACTGCTGGGCGGCACGAGTTTATGCGTGGCAAAAAATCGTTCCATCACGCCTCGTGTACCCGATCCTTGTTCGCGCAATAAAAAAGTTTCTTGAGCGAGACGCTTGGGCGAAATGGCCGATTCTTTAGTCAGCGGATGATTGGGGGCGGCGATTACCACCAGCGGATTTTCCATAAACGACTGCGCCAACATGTCGGTGCCTTCGGGGGGTTGCCCCATGATGGCAAGGTCGGTGCTGTTTTCAACGAGTTGTTTAATCACCGCATCACGATTGGCAATATGCAAATTGACGCGAATATTGGGATGCAGATTAATAAACTGCGCCAGTAAATGCGGCATGAAGTGATTGGCCGAGCTCACCACTGAGATATTTAAACGCCCGAGTTCCAGTCCCTTCATCTCGCTGAACATGGCATCCATCTCATCTAGCTGCTGGGTAATCAGGCGACTGTAATGCAGCAAGCCGCGGCCTGCGTCGGTCAGATGAATTTTTTTCCCTATCTGCTCAAATAGCGGCAAGCCAATGGTATCGGTCAGCTTTTTAATCTGCATGGAGACTGTCGGCTGTGTTAGGAATAATTCCTCGGCGGCACGCGTGAAACTACCAAGACGGGCGATTGCTTCAAAGACTTCAAACTGTCGAAAAGTGATGTGGCGCATGAGATTGAACAAGCATTATTTAATCATAGACAAAATACTATCATATATATAAAAACAATTGATTGTTACTGATATATGAAATTTAGTATTGTTCTGTGGCGCGCAGGTTTTATTTGAAATGACCCGTTGTGAATGCGCCGGGCGGGGTGTGTATTCTACATAAATTTTTGGAGGCATTATGAGCAAAAATGTAACGATTAAAGAAGGCAAGGAGCGCTATCAAGCTGGCGTGCTGCCCTACAAAAAAATGGGTTATTGGCAGCCTGACTACGTGCCTAAAGACACTGACATCTTGTCGCTATTCCGCCTTACGCCACAAGCCGGCTTGGATCCAGAAGAAATCGCCGCTGCCGTTGCGGGTGAATCTTCGACCGCGACTTGGACGGTGGTGTGGACAGATCGGCTGACTGCTTGCGAACTGTATCGCGCTAAAGCCTACAAGTGTGAGTTGGTGCCCAATACTGGCCCTGGCACAAAAACCGAAGCACAATATTTCGCTTATATCGCTCACGATATGGATTTGTTTGAGCCAGGCTCAATCGCCAATTTGACCGCGTCCATCATCGGTAACGTGTTCGGCATGAAGGCAGTTAAAGCGTTGCGCTTGGAAGACATGCGTATCCCCGTTGCTTACCTGAAAACATTCCAAGGCCCTGCCACTGGCGTGATCGTTGAGCGCGAGCGTATGGATAAATTTGGTCGTCCGTTCTTGGGCGCAACCACCAAGCCTAAGCTCGGTTTGTCTGGCCGTAACTATGGCCGTGTGGTTTACGAAGCATTGAAGGGTGGTCTGGATTTCGTTAAGGATGACGAGAACATCAACAGCCAGCCGTTTATGCATTGGCGTGATCGCTTCCTGTATTGCATGGAAGCCGTTAATAAAGCATCTGCTGCTACTGGCGAAGTTAAAGGTCACTACCTGAACGTCACCGCTGGCACGATGGAGGAGATGTACAAGCGCGCAGAATTTGCCAAATCACTCGGCTCGATCATTATCATGATTGACTTGGTCATCGGCTACACCGCGATTCAGTCGATGGCAGTGTGGGCGCGTCAGCACGACATGATTCTGCATCTCCATCGCGCTGGTAATTCGACCTACTCACGTCAGAAAAATCACGGTATGAATTTCCGCGTGATTTCTAAGTGGATGCGTATGGCGGGTGTGGATCATATCCACGCAGGTACCGTTGTGGGCAAGCTGGAAGGTGACCCATTGATGATTCGTGGATTCTACGACACTCTGCTCGACATACATACCCCTGTTCAACTTGAAAAAGGCCTGTTCTTTGAACAGGACTGGGCTTCGATGAACAAGTGCCTGCCAGTTGCCTCCGGTGGTATTCATGCAGGCCAAATGCATCAGTTATTGACCTACCTCGGCGACGACGTAGTGTTGCAATTCGGCGGTGGCACAATTGGTCACCCACAGGGTATTCAAGCGGGTGCGGTGGCAAACCGTGTTGCTCTGGAAGCAATGGTATTGGCGCGTAACGAAGGCCGTGACATTTGGAATGAAGGCCCGCAGATTCTGCTGGATGCAGCCAAATGGTGTGGCCCGCTCAGAGCCGCGATTGACACATGGAAGGATATTTCATTCAACTACGAGTCAACTGACACTGGCGACTTTGTTCCCGTAGCCACTGGCAGCAATTAATCAATATTCATACAAGGAGAATTAATTATGATGACCAACCATAACGGCATCGTCACACAAGGGCAGTTTTCTTTTCTGCCGCCGTTGACTGATGTGCAAATTACCGCGCAACTTAAATACGCGTTGAAGCACGGCTGGGCGATCGGTATTGAATACACCGACGATCCACATCCACGCAACACGTATTGGGAAATGTTTGGCAACCCGATGTTTGATTTAAAAGATCCTGCTGGCATCTTGTTGGAAATCAACAACTGCCGTAAGACTTTCCCGCATCACTACATCCGCGTTGTTGCGTCAAGCGCAGTGCGCGGTGTAGAGAGCCCAACCATGTCCTACATCGTCAATCGTCCGAAGAAAGAGCCGGGCTTTGGCGTAGTGCGTCAAGAGTCCGATGGCCGTAACATCCGTTACACTATTCATTCTTATGCGACGGATAAGCCAGAAGGCGAGCGCTATTAATTTTATAGCGAGGTAATTGCAACACAGTTGTTCCCGTTTTTTCTCCTCCACCCGCTCTCATCATGAGTGGATGGAGGCAGAGGGGACTTCTGAATAAGTTTATGCAACACAAAAATTTATTCAGAATTTCCTTTCACTTTCGTGGCCATATCATGACTGAATCTATCATTTCAAACACTGAAGTATTTGCCGATGACACCCCGATCGACCTCGCTGCCGAGTTATCTGCTTCTAACGTCACCGAAATTCTCGACAAATTGGATCGCGAATTGGTTGGCCTCAAGCCCGTTAAAACCCGTATCCGCGAAACTGCTGCACTGCTGCTGGTTGACCGCGTCCGCAGAAAAATGAATTTGAGCGCGGCCTCGCCCACGCTACACATGAGCTTTACTGGCAATCCCGGCACAGGTAAAACCACCGTGGCACTGCGTATGGCAGAAATCCTGCACCGCCTGGGCTATGTACGCGAAGGACATTTGGTATCGGTGACACGCGATGATTTGGTTGGCCAATACATCGGCCACACCGCGCCTAAAACCAAGGAAGTCATTAAAAAAGCCATGGGTGGCGTGCTGTTTATCGACGAAGCTTACTATCTGTACAAACCAGAAAATGAGCGCGACTATGGCGCCGAGTCGATCGAAATTTTGCTGCAAGTGATGGAAAATAATCGCGATGATTTAGTGGTGATTCTTGCGGGTTACAAAAATCGCATGGACAGATTCTTTGAGAGCAATCCCGGGATGCGTTCACGCATCGCGCACCACATTGACTTTCCAGATTACTCCGCCGAAGAATTACTGGTTATCGCCAAACTCATGTTGGCGCAACAAAACTATCGTTTCAGTGCCGATGGCGAAAAGGCCTTCGCGCAATATCTGCCGCTACGCATGGGCATGACCCACTTTGCTAACGCCCGCTCGGTGCGTAACGCATTGGATCGCGCGCGTCTGCGTCAAGCCAACCGATTGTTTGCTAGTTCGGGCAGGAAATTGACCAAACTGGATTTGATGACCTTAGAGCCGGAAGATATTTTGGTTAGCCGCGTCTTCCAAGAAGGCAAGGTGGATTTAGATGGCGATGAAGGTGCGAATGCACAGTAAGCTTGTGTATTGCATTACCGCTTTGCATTCTGATTAAACAATATCCGTAAAAGCAATCAGGAAGTTTGAAGTGAACAAGGCAAGCTAGCTTGCCTATCCCAGCGCAGATATTTGCAAGGAGATCACACGATGCCACTCGTTGATATGGGCGACATGTTGCACCACGCGTATCAGGAAAAATACGCGGTCGGCGCATTCGATTTAGTCAGTTTAGATTTTCTTGAAGGTATCGTCACTGCCGCTGAAAATCAACGCGCACCAGTGATTATCAGCCTCGCCGAATCCCACTTCGAATATTTTGATTTTGAACTCGCCATGGCTGCCACCGTAGCGGCTGCGCGCCGCAGTACGATTCCGGTCGCCATCCACCTTGATCATGGTGCCAGCCTGCAATCAGCGGAACGCGGTATCCGTCTTGGCTGCAATGGAGTGATGGTCGATTCTTCCAATGTACCCTTTGAGCAAAACGTCGCCTCCACGCGCGCGATTACCGACATGGCGCACGCTTGCGGTGTGTTTGTCGAAGGTGAACTGGGTTACGTCGCCGGCGTAGAAGGCGAAGACGCAGACAAGCATCCTGGTGAAGTGGTCTACACCTCGGTCGAGGAAGCAGAATCTTACATCGCTAGAACGCAGGTCGATTGCCTGGCCGTTTCCATCGGCACGGTACATGGTCGTATGCGCGGCACTCCCCATCTGGATTTTGATCGACTCGCACGCATCAATGACACCATTAAAATCCCCTTGGTTATTCATGGCGGCACAGGTTTGGCCGACCAGCAATATCGTGATCTGATCGCACGCGGGGTCACAAAAATAAATTACTACACTGCGCTGGCAGATGCTGCGGGCGCGCAAATCCGCGCCAATGCCGCCAAAGATGCGCGTTGCGGCTACACCGGTCTGGTGCGCGGCGTGCGTGAAGCCATCACGGCGGAATGCGAACGCATGATTAAATTATTTGGCTCGGCAGATCGCGCCGATGCGCTGCTGAAAATCGCCCGCCCATGGCGCGAAGTGGCACACGTTATTATCTACAACACCAACGAAAAAGATGAGGCAGCTACCGAACAAATGATGATGCATGGGCACGAAGTGCTGAGCGATATTCCCGGCGTGCGCCAAGTTGCCACCGGACGCGCCCTCACCGCGCAAGCGCAATATCAATATTGCTGGTTGATCCGCTTCGCGCAGACCAATGTCATTAAAAATTATCGCGAACATCCGGCGCACGTTAAGTTTGCGGATCACCACTTCCGGCCACGCACTAGCAACCGCATCAGCATAGATTACGAATTAATCGACCCGTGAAATTTTTCAGTCACACGCTGCATATCAACACCCAAAGTCTTGACCCATCTGGCGGCAGTGAATCAATTGAATCTTACTCAAGGAGAGGTGACGATGTTTATTTCAGATATGCCCAATATGCCACCGGATGTACCTGTGATGTACGCACCTGTTGTGATCGCGCAAGCCACGCAAGCCAAAGATGCGACCAAGTTAGATCGCACCATAGGTGTGTGCCAACTGATCAATTCGCTTACTGGCGATATAGGACGTGACCCGCAATCGCTAATCTATGTCATCGTCCCAGTGTTAACTGTCAGCGATTACATCAATAGATTCGAGAAGCGGTTTGTTGGACTAGAAGGCAAAGCCACCTTGCTGCAAGGGGCTGCACATGGCACTGTAAAGGATGAAGGGGATCAATATTATCGTTATGTACCTAATCTCAACTATCTCGGCTCAGACCGCGCCACCTTCCTGGTCGAGATTGGCGGCCTTAAAGTCAAAGTGGTTTATCACTTAAAGGTGATAAACGGCGGGGCCATCGGCGGCACCGAAGCAGATGATAAACAGAATTGCCCAAAGGGAATGTTCTGGAAAATCTCCTCCACCCTAGCCCCCAACGGCAACCTCATTGTCACCTCCGTTGAATACCAATCGCCCACCCTGAGCGATATGGCTGCTACGCTGGGCGCCAGCCTGTTCGGCGACACATCAGACATCACGCTAAACATCGCCGACCTCCCCAGTGGTGCAGTTGGCCAAACCGTAGGCAACACCATCACCCTCGACACCACCGCAGCGGGTTACAACTGGTTCATCGACTCCACCCCGGGGGACAACAGCGAATACCTCCCCACCGCCGATGCCAACATCTGGCAAGCCCGTGCAGGCAGTGAGGCTGTTGGCAAGATGGACATGCTCTCCGTCCTTCTGCACGAATACGGTCACGTCCTCGGCATAGAGCACAGTGCCGACCAACACGCCAGCATGGCCACCACCTTGACCCCCGGCACCCGCCGTTTGCCGAGCGCGGGCGAGATGGCGTTAATGGCGCAGTTGGTGGGTGAAGTAAAAGTCGGAATGAATGCCGACCTACCTGCCGCACCAGATTCCCCGCTACTCCCCAACGCACCGCTGGCACCGTTGGGTGGCTTCGGTCTCGCCTTCCTTGGTCGGATGCGTAAGAGCAGCTACGGCGGTAGCAGTATCGACGTTGTCGGGATGCCAACTATCACCCAATACGTCGTCGCCGCCAATGCTACGCGAAATCGTTGCGCCGTGGAAATATTTGCAGACCCTGCGACGACAAGCTACGGAGGCTATCAGTCACGCGATGCAAGGAGCGTGATTCGTGGGGAAACCTCAGGGTCAGACTCGATTGATTTAGCTCGTCCAAATAATATTTTCAATGAATTTCTCATCCCATCCCCCTTGTCTCAAACACCGCATCGTTTGCCGCCTCGCCAAACAAATAATTACTTCCCTCGACCAGTTCGTCTGTATTTGGTGTGATTGCGTAACACAAACCACTTGATCCCATAATTGCATTTATGTTATATTTTGCGCCATGCGTTATTCCATCGAATTCTTTAATCGCGCGGTCGAATCCGATATTTTTGGATGGCCACGCGGCATACAGGCAAGCTTTGCCAGAATCGCGCAACGCATGGAAGAATCTGGCCCCAATCTTGGCTTGCCTTATACGCGGGCAATGGGCGAAGGATTGTTCGAGATACGTGCACGTGGAGAAGAAGGAATAGGGCGGGCGTTTTTCTGCACGCTGATAGGGAAGCGTATCGTGATTCTGCATAGTTTTATCAAGAAGACCGACAAAACGCCGCTCCGTGAATTGAATGCTGCAAGACAACGACAACGAGAGGTGCAACATGGAAAAATCTAAGGTGGTTAAAGCAACACGATACGATCCCGTACCGTTTGATCCGACCGCGTGGGTCGGTAAGCGGCGCGCAGCGGATGCAGCATTCAGAAAAGCATACGACGCGCTGGAGGATGAGTTTGCTGCGCTGGGTGCGTTGCTGAAGGCGCGCAAAGAGGCAGGATTTACACAAGCCCAAGTGGCGGAGCGCATGGGCATAAAACAATCCTCACTTGCGCGCATTGAATCCAGTTTGGGCAGCCAGAAACACTCCCCCAGCTTCGCCACGCTGCGAAAGTATGCAGAAGCATGCGGCAAGAAGTTGTTAATACGTCTGGTGTAATTGCCCAAACCGCCATTCAATGCATCATCCTCTGCCCCGCCATCCAGCACATCGGCATAGCTTTCTGAATCCGAGCCTTGCAGAATGCCAGCTGCATCGGTGCCGACTTGCACCATGCCGCATTGTTTGATGAGCGCGTCTGCGTCAAGCCAACCGATTGTTTGCTAGTTCGGGCAGGAAATTGACCAAACTGGATTTGATGACCTTAGAGCCGGAAAATATTTTGGTTAGCCGCGTCTTCCAAGAAGGCAAGGTGGATTTAAATGGCGATGAAGGTGAAAGCAGGATGCAGTAATTCGCAGCACCAAGAGTGCCAACATCAAGTAATGCAACATGCAGTACTCAACAATAACAAATAAGGGCGATAATTTTTCGCCCTTGTTTGATTTTATAAACTGAAAACTGTTACCCTAACAATGTGCCCATCACATCCACACATGATCATCACCCGCTTTGTTACCAATAATAAGTGATGGCAGTAATAAAGCGGGGAAAGTTTATAGATTTACGGGTGTCCGATGTTGAAGTTGTAGTTTGTGACAAACTTGAAGATGTCCATGAATTGTTGTTCGAGTAACTTATCGGTATTCCAACCTTGGCTTCAATGCTCACATTAGGAGAGAGGAAATACTCCACGCCGTATGCTGGCATTAGTGTTATACCTCTCGCATAACTTGCATGACTTGATTGATTAGAACCCCTGCTTTCTGAATACAACCCAGTAAGCTCTAAATCCATAAAAGTGGATAAAGTATCGCGAGAAAGAAAACGTCTTACCCCGAATGTCAAAGAATAACTATCACTGTTGATGAGCTGTGTGTTGCTAAAGGTGGTGTTTCAGCTGCTAAAGGTGCTGGTACCGCTATTATGAAAAAACGCCAAGCCAATCCCAGCATAAATTATTGTAGCTTCATCTAAAAATTTTCTGACCGTAAGCCTACCTGGGTTAACTGGATTGGCTAATAAGCCTAATGGATTATCTAATGAGATGCCAAATTTTCCTTGGTTTTCATCACTGGCAATTACTGGAGCGGGCGAAAAAATCATTACTAATAATAAGATTGTTGTTATACGTCGCATTATAGTTTCACCATTTAGGGTGGGATGAATGACGGATACTACTCGATTTTGAGTTGCTGGATTAACTATTAATAAACAGCACTGCATCAATACAAGCCATTTTTTAACTGCTACTGAAACCGTAGCGCGTCTATTGGCCTGAGTCGCGCAGCCTGCCGCGCTGGATACCAACCAAAAAATACTCCCACTGCTGCCGCCACAGTAAACGCCAGCAAGATTGAGCTAATGGTGATTACAACGCGAATACCAGTCATTCCACTCGCCGCCAGCGCGCCGCCTATTCCTAGAATAACTCCGATCAGACATCCAAAAATAGAGATGATGATTGCTTCCAGTAAAAATTGCAGCAGAATATCGCGGCTTCGTGCGCCGATTGCCATGCGTATGCCGATTTCGCGCGTGCGCTCGGTCACCGATACCAGCATGATATTCATGATGCCGATGCCACCCACCAGCAACGAAATAGAGGCGATGATACCCAGCATCAATGACATGACTGCTGTGGTTTCAGCGGCAGTATTCGCCATAGCGGTTAAATTACGCACGGTAAAGTCATTCTCAGCGCCCTCGCGAATGCGATGGCGCTGCCGTAGTAAATCAACAATGTCCTGCTCTGCCTTGGGCATAGCTTCTGCCGACTTAACCTGCACCATGATAAATCTGACGGAGCCAGCTACCTGATTGCTGGCCAGCTTACGTTGTACCGTGGTAATAGGTATCAGAATAGCGTCGTCTTGATCGCGACCCATTAAACTTTGCCCTTTGGCGCTTAATACACCCAGTACAACATATGGACTATTTTTTATGCGTATAATTTTGCCCACCGGATTTTCATCGCCAAATAAATTATCCACTACTGTTTTACCAAGTATGGCTACACGCGTTACTGAGCGTAAATCAGTATCCGTAAAAGGCGCGCCCGCTGCAAAATCCCAGTTACGCACAGAGAAATAGCTGGGTGTCGTACCAGTAATTTGTGTGCTCCAATTGCGCGCGCCATAAATCACCTGTGCCACGTCAGACACCGAGGGCGCGGCTCCGGCAACAGTGGGTAATTCTTCTATGGCCTCTGCGTCATTTGTAGTCAACGTCGAGAGCGCGCCCGCCCCCATACGTACGCCACCGCCCGATGTGGAAGAACCAGGCAGCACCATCAATAGATTACTACCCATCGATTCGATTGATTCCTGCACTTCCTGTTGCGCACCTTGCCCCACGGCCTGCATGATGATGACCGCACTCACACCAATAACCATGCCCAGCATGGTTAATATGGTACGCAAACGATTTGCCCACATTGAAACCCACGCTTCATTAAGCATCGCGCCAATCATGAAGTGCTGTGTACTGCCGCAGAATATTCGGTTGGATTTTTTGACATTGCCCCCTCGTGGGACGACCCATCGTAAACAATATGGCCATCCGCCAGTCTTACCAAGCGATGGGCATAGGCCGCCACTTCGACTTCATGCGTAATGAGTACAATGGTGATGCCATCGCGCTCATTAAGCTCTTTAAATAAATTCATGATTTCGTTGCCCGTGTGTGAATCAAGGTTACCCGTAGGCTCATCGGCCAGTAGCAGTTGGGGACGATTCACCAGTGCACGTGCGATAGCCACACGCTGTTGCTGTCCACCAGAAATTTGATTGGGCTGCGAGTCGCGATACTTAGCCAAACCTACTTTACCTAACATCTCATTGGCGCGAGCCTCACGTTCCTCACGGCTTACCTTGCTATACACCAGTGGTAGCGCAACATTATCTAACAGGCTGGCACGCGGTAGCAGATTAAATCCCTGGAACACAAAACCAATCAGATCATTACGCAAGTGCGCCAACGTATCGCGATCCAGCACCGCCACATCATGCCCATTTAGCAAATACGAACCGCTGGTGGCAATGTCCAGACACCCCAGAATATTCATTAAGGTCGATTTTCCTGAGCCGGACGCGCCCATAATCGCCACAAATTCACTCGGCATAACTTCTATATTCAAGCCATGCAGCACAGGTATTACGCCCGCAACAGAAGTATATTCCTTGCGTAAATTCCGAATGTGTATGACCGGACCGGAAGCCACCTCGCGAGCAGCCGCTTCATTGTCCCCTTGTGGGACGCTGTCACCGATCACATGCCCATCCTGCAAACGGGTCTTTATCAGAAGAACCTCCTTCCACCCGTGACAGGCTTTTTAGCTGCTTGTAATTTATCTTCCACAATCACATTCATACTCTCATTAAGCTCACTGCCCACCACTTCGGTATAACGATTATCCGTAATACCCGTTTGTATTTTAATTGGCTTGGGCTGACCATTTTCGAGCACATATATAGTGCTGGTCGAACCTTGTATTTGCGTTACTACCACTTTTTTATCAATCTGGTCTTTACCCAGTGATTTTGTAGTTTCAAGCTTTTTTGGCTCCGACTTTTTTGCATCTGAATCATTAACCATAGAACTTTTATCCTCGGTCTTAGCTTCGGGCGCGCTCAATTTTTCAACCCGCGTAATTGGCTCAAGTGGCCGGAAACGTAGCGCAGCATTAGGCACGAGCAAGGCATCATCACGTTGCGCGATAGTAATGTTAACGTAAGCAGTCATGCCTGGCATCAACAACATTTCCGGATTTTCAACGGAAATAACCACGTTATAGGTCACTACATTTTGTTCTGTCTTGGGGTTTAACCGCACCTGCCGCACAGACCCCTTAAACTCCTTATCCATGAAGGCATCCACCCGAAAAGTGGCTATTTGACCCACGCGAATTTTTCCAACATCCGCTTCCGAGTAACTGGAATCAATTTGCATCTTCCTTAAATCCTGTGCGATTTTAAATAAAGTAGGTGCCGTAAAGCTGGCCGCAACCGTTTGCCCCAAATCTACTTCACGCGACACCACCACGCCGGATATGGGCGAGCGAATCACCGTATTGACGCGATTAGTATGATCACGTCCTGCTTGAGCTTTGGCCACTGCCATTTGCGCTTGCGCCAGCTTCAGTGCTTGCACAGATTGATCCAATTCCTGACGTGACACAAATTCCTGCGCGAATAAGTTGCGAACTCTAGCTTCGTTTGATTTAGCCAGCTCCAATGAAGCCTCTGCGCTCAGAACACTAGCCGCGCTTTGCTGAAGCTGCGCTTCGGCCAATGATGGATCAAGCTCCAACAAAATTTGCCCAACTTGCACACGATCATTGAAATCCACATACAGTTTCCGCACGATGCCTGAAACCTGACTACCCACGCTCACCAGCCGCACCGGATTCAGCGCGCCATTGGCAGAGACTATCTGAGCGATGGATCCGCGTTTCAAAGACGCAGTGACATAGCGATCTTCCTGCGAAATTTTTTCAGGGGTAAACCACCAGGCTATGCCTGCTAATGCGACCAACAAAATAACACTAATAATAATTTTGGAATGAGATAGAAATTTCATAAGGCACCTTATTTATTGAGTACTGCAGGGGGATTCAATTTAGTCGTAGGATTGGGGATAGCTGGCACTTCCAGTGGCTCTGCTCCGCTCGGGTTTTTGCTATCTGGCACCTTCTCACCTGATATATCAGTGTCTGATACTTCTGATTGTGGAATAATTCTTAGCACCGGTTTGATCAACAGTTTAGCCGCCGGATTTTTTTCCTCAGCCATGGCTAAATCTAATATTCCCATCGTTTGCGCCAGCAATAATTTGCTCACTTTAAAATCAAACAGCGCCCCCACTTTTTGTTGCCCTGCAGTAGCCAGCACGCCCTGCGCCGTCAACACATCCAATATGCTACCGAGGCCCGACTTATATCGACCCAATGCCAGTTTTTCAGATAATTGCGCGGAGGCGTACAGATCACTGGCAGCAAGCAACGCCTGACTATTGGTTAGCAACAACTGATACGCCTTCCAAACATCCAGCGCGATTTGATTGGAGACTTGATCACGCTCGGCGATCTTACCTTCCAACACCGCCTGCCCAGCACTGATGCCATAAATATCACGGAAGCCTCTAAACCACGGCACGCTAATCGACAAGCGTATGCTTTGCTTAAATCCGCCATTCACCGCATCAGGATCACGCGAATGAGTCACCCCACCAGCCAGAGTAAACGTGGGTTTGCTGGCCGCACGCGCTACCTCAATCTGCGCCTCGGCCGCTTTAATTTGCGCCTCGGCAGCAAATAAATCTGGACGATTCTTGCGCGCTTCTTCAATCAGCTTGCCGATATTTTCTTCAATTTTCGCATCATGTTCGAGTACACCATCCAAGCTTGTTTCAGGTTTAAGCGGTGCCAGCTCAAAACTTCGCGAAGCATAAAATCCCATGGCATTGGCCAACTCACCCTTGGTGGAAGTGGCATCACCTCCGGCACGTATACGATTTAAACGCGCCTGCGACAATGCAGTTTTCGCTTGCAAAATTTCAAATTGGGTTGCCGCACCAGCTTGCACACGCGCGGTAGCTGCGGCCAGTCCTGTGCTGGCCGTATCTTCCGCTACCTTGAATGCCTGCATACTGGCGAGTGCCGCCATGTAGGCATAATACAACCGAATGGCGGTTAAAAAAGTGCTGCGTAGTGCCTCATCTCGGAGGGCATTGGCTGCAACAAGCTGATGCTGTGCCGCCTCCAACGTAGCGGCGCGTCCGCCAAAGTCATACAGCAAATAATTAACCGAAACCGTGATGCTCTGCTGACTGGTGCGAGTAGAGCTCTTCAGGCCACCTGCTGCAATGGGGCCAATTAAAGTGGGCAGATAAGCAGATCGACTGATGCCAACTTGCGCCGCCTGTTGCCGCGCACTTGCCCATTGTAGGCGGGTTTTAGGGTTATTACACAATGTCAGCTCAACCACATCCGACAAAGTGAGCGGCAAATGCATACGCTCGCGCGAGCAAATTTCGGCCTGATCGCTAATGCCAAAACGACCATCGCTGATATCGCGTTTGGTCAGGAAGGGATCTATCGCGCCAGCCGCACTATGCGACCAGAGCAATATTGACCAGAATAAAATGACCCCTTTTATATAAAGAGTAAATAATCCTGCTTGATGTCGCTGCATATGTAGAATATTAAATTCATACGAAGTAAACAGAAACATGAGTATAACTGAGGGACAAGCATAAAATAACTAACGCGTTGAATTTCTTGATGACTCTATAAGATGGAGAAGATGAAGAGGATTCTTGGAAATTCAACAAGCTGTAAATAAAAAATAATCCCGGAACACATTGTCCCCTTGTGGGACGTTGAAAGAAGTTGATGGCATTTTAGAACTCTCATTTCCCCTTACCTCGGGTAAACAACCTCTTGAGAATATACCGTTAGAGCTGCTGAATTTTGTTCTAAAATCAGTCGATTGACAATATCAAAAAAGAACGCTCTCGCGCAGTTTTTTTAGTTGATCGCGCAGATCCCCCGCACGCTCGAATTCCAGATTTCTGGCCGCCTGCAACATTTCTTTTTCCAGACGTTTAATTTCCCTTCCCACTTCACGCTCACTCATGGCTTGATATTTAGCCTGGCTCTGCGCAGCCTTCAGCTCCTTGCGGGCAGCATCCGGCTCATACGTTCCTTCGATGATGTCTTTAATGCGCTTTTGCACGCCAAGTGGAGTAATGTGATGTAACTCGTTATGCAACTGTTGCTTTTGTCGTCTGCGCTCTGTTTCATCAAGGGCGCGGCGCATGGAGCCAGTGATTTTATCTGCGTAGAGAATGGCATGGCCATTAATGTGGCGCGCAGCGCGGCCGATGGTTTGAATGAGCGCGCGCTCGGAGCGTAGGAAGCCTTCTTTATCAGCATCTAATATCGCCACCAGCGACACCTCTGGAATGTCCAAACCTTCTCGCAACAGGTTGATACCAATCAGCACATCAAACATACCCAGACGCAAGTCACGAATGATTTCCACGCGCTCGATTGTTTCAATATCAGAATGCAGATAGCGCACTTTAATGCCGTGCTCTGACAGGTAATCAGTCAAGTCTTCCGACATGCGTTTGGTTAATGTGGTGACCAATACACGTTCGCCCGCTTTAACGCGCGCGCTTATCTCGGACATTAAATCATCCACTTGATTGATGGCCGGACGTACTTCCACGCGCGGGTCTATCAAGCCAGTGGGGCGCACTAATTGCTCCACCACTTGCCCGGCGTGTTGCGCTTCGTATGCGGCGGGCGTGGCCGAAACAAAGACGGTCTGGCGCATAACATGCTCAAACTCATCAAAGCGCAAAGGTCGATTATCCAACGCGGAGGGCAGGCGAAATCCATAGTTCACCAGATTTTCCTTGCGCGCCCGATCGCCTTTGTACATGCCACCAATTTGCGTCACAGTGACGTGGCTTTCGTCGATAAACATCAGTGCATTGGGCGGCAGATAATCAATCAAGGTGGGCGGTGGCTCGCCCGCGTTGCGCCCCGACAAATGCCGTGAATAATTTTCGATGCCTTTGCAAAATCCAATTTCAGCGAGCATTTCCAGATCGTGCCGCGTGCGCTGTTCAATGCGCTGCAACTCGACTAATTTATTCTCCTGCTGAAAAAACTGAATGCGTTCAGCCAACTCAATTTTGATGGTTTCTATCGCCCGCAATATCGTGCTGCGTGGCGTAACGTAATGGCTGGATGGGTAAACAGTGAAGCGCGGCACACGGTTGAGTATGTGTCCGGTGAGTGGATCAAATAACAGCAGGCTTTCCACTTCATCATCGAACAGGGTTAAACGCAACGCGTGTTCACTGTTTTCTGCCGGGAAAATATCAATGACATCGCCTCGCACACGAAAGTGTCCGCGCGAAAAATCCACATCGTTGCGCTCATACTGCATCTCCGTGAGTCGCTTAATCGCATCTTGCCGCAAGATTTTTTCATGCTCGCGCAGATGCAAAATCATGCCGTGATAATCCACCGGATCCCCAATACCATAGATGGCCGAGACCGTCGCCACGATCACTACATCCTGCCGCTCCAGCAAAGATTTGGTGGCGGATAGGCGCATTTGTTCAATTTGCTCATTGATGCTGGAATCTTTTTCTATAAACGCATCCCGCGACGGCACGTAGGCTTCGGGCTGATAATAATCGTAATAAGAGACAAAATATTCCACCGCATTTTCTGGGAAAAAATCGCGCAGCTCGGAGTACAGTTGCGCCGCCAAGGTTTTGTTGGGAGCCATGACAATAGCGGGTCGCCCCAGTTGGGTGATGACATTTGCCATGGTGAAAGTTTTTCCAGAACCGGTCACACCGAGCAGAGTTTGGAACGACAGCCCGCTGTTAATCCCTTCAACCAACTGTGCAATTGCTGTCGGCTGATCACCCGCAGGGGCGAAGGGTTGGTGTAGCGCGTAAGGGCTGTTAGGGTAGGTGATGATGTTCATGGTGAGGGGCATATTGTACGGGGTATAGGGCGATTGCTAAATAGGGTTGGGTGTGTTGATTACGTGCTTGGGGTTGAAGGTAAAGTAGCGGGGATAAACTACAACTTGCTTGTTATAATAAAAACCATGGAACATGTCATGTGCAGGATACCTGCTGGTTCCTGATGTTTTTCTGGAAGATATTAGCGATGCTGAGCGTCCAAGCGAAGTGTCTCAATACGATGTTTGGCTCGAACGCCAGCGAAAGCATGGGGCGTGAGCGGCGAAATGATACTGCGACGTTTGCCGAAGAGCCGATACGCGGCTTATCGACAATGGGCTGCGCAATCAGTAGTGGTGCAAAGTGAGGGCGAAAACCGCGAGTGGCATCACCGTGAACCTCGACATATTTTCGGCGACACGTTTGTGCGCGGTGCTGGATTCCCTGTATGCCCGCCACATTACATTAGCCAAAGCGAGCGGCGGCTATCTCGATAACCTGAAATCAAAGACCTGCATCAATTGGAACGCTACTATGAGGGTGTTTGATGCGTCTTCCATGATCCATGCATGGAATAACTATCCTGTGCGTCAATTCCCGCCCCTACTGGTTACATGAACCATCAGGCGAGTACCGAAGCTGAGCTACTGTGCCTATTCTAGGGCTATTTGACTATTCTTAGATGCGGCTTGGTAGACGCAGAACGATTAGACTGCGGTGAATTACTATCTGTTGAGGCAGGACTTAGTAACGTGGGGTCAGTTGATGCAGGGCTGGATTCACCCGCTTGAAACACTAATCCTTGCCCAGATTCCTTGGCAAAAATTCCAATCACGGCATCTATGGGAACCATGACAGCATGAGATACGCCACCGAAACGCGCATGACATGAAATGCTGTCACTACCCACATGTAAATCTTTTACAGCATTAATACCCAGATTAATTACAATTTCCCCGTCCTTGACATAAGCCACTGGTACGCGCGTCTTAGCGTCTACCTTAATAGCTAAGTACGGTGTTGAGCCGCTGTCACAACACCAATCATATATAGCACGTATCAGATAAGGCTTAGTGGAAAGTATGGTCACTTACGCATGGCCTTTTCGGCAGCTGACATCGCCTCGTTATACGCCGGACGTGAAAAAATTCGTTCTGCATATTTCATCAGTGGGGCGGCCTCTTTGCCAAGCTGGATACCATAATGATCCAAGCGCCACAGTAGAGGGGCAATCGCCACGTCAAGCATCGAGAAGCCATCGTCCAGCATATATTTTTGCTTGGCGAATACCGGGGCGATTTGCGTCAGACTATCCCGCACAGCCAGCCTTGCCTTATCCGCAGCCTTTTGTGTGCCGCCTTCCAGTGCTTCGATATGACAAAACATCTCGGTCTCGAAGCGATGCAAAAACAGTCTGGCTCGTGCACGCATAACTGGATCCGCAGGCATCAATTGTGGATGGGGAAAGCGCTCATCAATATATTCGTTAATGATGTTGGATTCATATAAGACCAATTCCCGCTCCACTAACACTGGCACCCTGTTGTAAGGATTGATTACTGCTAAATCCTCAGGCTTGTTGTACACATCTACATCTACAACCTGAAAGTCCATTCCCTTTTCATACAGTACAATTCTACAACGCTGACTAAAGGGATCAGACGTTCCCGAGTAAAGGGTCATCATAAACCTGCTCACGCCTTAAGTAGTTGATATCGACGCATTACCCCACGCACAATAAAGAATCCTATAGCAGCAATGATTGGGAGACCTATCAGAGCCTCAAGGTACGGCACGCTGCCATGAGCACGAATACCTGTAAGCATATTTTCACCTGAGAAGTTCACTCCGGCTCTCCAGATAAATCGCTCAATCAACGTTCCTGTAATGATTACTGCAGCAACCGAGATAACCAATTCGGGTGTGTGCCGAGTCTTACGCATCAGCAGTGAGAACAATGGAATAAACCACTTAAATGCAACCATCATGTACCACAGCACGCTGAAGTCGCCAGTTTGCATGGCTTCAATACGGTTTCTTTCATCGGGCAAATTGCCATACCAGATAATCAGGAATTGCGAGAAGTGTGTATACATCCACAATACCGTAAAACCCAGCATCATTTGCGACAGGTAGTTATAAACAAAGTGCGGCACAGGCGTGACCAATACACCCTGTTTATTCAGCACATATATCCATATCACCAGGAATGACAAGAACATATTAAAGTTGCTAATAAAGAAATATGCACAGAATAGCGCGCTATGCCACAGAGGCAGCAACGTCATTTCAAAATCAAACGCCACCAGTGAGCCGTATAAAAAATACAACCAAGGTATGCAATTCGCCACACGGTGGAATTTCTCAGCATCCTCTTTACTACGATCCATTACTTCCTGACGTTTGATGAACAACCAGCACAAACCCATGGCAAATAAAAGACCGATGATTTGGCGTGCCACCAAAAATGTATAGTTATGCCATGCATTCAGGTGCGGCCCGTGCTCAGGATCATGTTTTAGCCAAGGAAAAGTATATTCCCCGCCTATCAACAATATGATGAGTAACACCAAAGCAAATGGGAACAAGAAAAATAATGGCTTCAACAGATGTCGAATTTCTTTATACCAGTCACCGTTTGCAAGATAGATTACTGCCCATAGCGCGACACTTGCCAGTGCAATAAAGAGCACGAATATAAAACTGACGGACAAAACAGACCAATTGGTAAACGTAATCATTCCTAGTGCTCCTTAGTTAGCTGATGCCACGGGTGTCTTCGGCAACTTTTGCAGCACTTGGCGCACGTAATTCAATACATGCCAGCGCTCTTCCGGGGACAAGTCATTCGCATAGACTGGCATGAACACCCCACCGAAGGTCATCTGTGACCATATAAATGCGTCAGATCGTGCCTTCACCTCAACTGAGGTCAAATCAAACGGCCGAAGGGTAAATTTACTCCCTACAATCCCATCGCCCCTACCCTCATCGCCATGACATGTCGAACACAAAATATCGAACAACTGCTTACCTGTTTTAATTGACTTTGCAGTTGCCGGAATTGGATTCTTCATAACTGCTTCGGCAGTCTCTCTATCCGGCATGAGCGTAGCTGCAATGGCAGGAACTGGCACAGAGCGCGTAGGCATCACCCGCATTCCGGGCTCAGTATCCGTTATCTTTCGCGACTCATTTCCGCAACCCTGATGACGATTCATCACCCATTTAGGAACCACACCAGCTGTGATTTGTTTCTGGTAATCGCACTCCCTGTTATGCAGAAATCCAGGGCTACCTTGCGATTTAATACTGATTTGGTTGGCCATATCGTGATCCCACGGCCAAGCCTGAGCCAGCATCGGTGTACACATCAATACTACTGCAAAAGTTAAATTCTTCATTTGCCCACCTCTTCCTGAAACTCAACCGCCTTGTGCTTAGTAAATATTGCCTTGATTGCAGGTAGGGTTGCCTCATCCGCCTTGACCAAGACACCAATTTGGTCATCCAGCACTCGGGATGTGTATAAGGGTACTCGTCTTGCTGGGAGGCCAGCACAAACGAACAATCCCAGAACGGTAAAAAAAACTCCGCCAATCATGAATAAGGCGTAGGTTGGAACCAAATTGATTGGGATCGGCACGATAGGCTTACCGCCTTTTAATTGTTCAAAAAAGTTGGCTTGCGCGCCAGACACCAATATGAACAAAAACGTAGAAAATACCAATGAACCGAACAAGGGAAACCACTGCACATGCACAGGTTTTGGCCCGAGTACCCTCTCAAATTCCGGATGCTCGATGGGTGACTTGATAATCATGTCGTGATCGGTGTTAAAACCCTTGAACTTGGCTTTGCGCAACTCAAGAATCGCTTCGCCAGCCTCATCGAAACTATCGAATAGTGCTAATAAATGACGCTTACTCATTAATGTGCTCCTTTCGTAGCAGGTTCACCAACAGGAGCATGATGCGCCTCCATTTTGCGAGCATAGGCCAATTCTTTCAGCTCATACATGGAAACCGCAGGAAACACCTTACAAAATATCAGGATCAACAAGCTGAACCAGCCAAAGCTACCAAACAAGATGCCCCACTGTACGAAGCTCGGCCACTGATCAAAGTCAAACGTCCAAGGATAATGACTGTGCCCTAACGTAGGTGCAATAATCATCCAGCGTTCCAGCCACATACCCACGTTAAGCAACAGTGACAGCACCATTTGTACGGGTAGATTAGTTTGCCAACGTCTGAATGCCATAACCCAAGGGCAAACGATAGCCAAAAAGTTAAACAGCCACCACCAACCCGCATAAGCACCTGTAGCCTTAAAGTACAATTGATCGCGAGCCGCTGTGTCATGTCCATACCAAACGGTAGCCATTTCAATCAGGTGCAAATACGTCCAGATCATTGCCAGCGCAAAAGTCAGACGAACCAACTTTCTTAATACGTCCATATTCAAGTACTGTTCATACCTGAACATGAAGCGCAAGATAATAAACACTGTAATCAAGGCCGCGTTACCCGAATACAACGCACCGACCACGAAGTAAGGCGGGAAAGAAGTGATGTGAAATCCCGGCTGTTGTGACATAGCAAAATCTGAAGAAACCACCGAGTGTCCAGAAACCGCCAAAATAATCAGATATACCGACAAGGTCAGATAGGCCACGCGGAAATTGCGCCAATGACGATCTGTACCCTGCCAGCCCATGGCCAAGAAGGTGTAGAGCTTCTTGCGCCAACCGTCATGAATATTATCGCGGAACACGGCCAGATCAGGAATCATGCCGGTATATAAGAATATGCTGGAGCACGTTAAGTACGCACCGATAACAAACATGTCCCACACCAAGGGGGATTGGAAGTTAGACCACACCCCGCGCTCGTTCGGGTAAGGCATCACATAATAAACCTGCCACAGACGTCCCAAATGCACCAACACAAACAATCCCGCCGTCATTAGCGCGAAAGTCGTCATGGCTTCAGCGTAACGGAAAACTGATTTACGCCAATCCGAATGCGTTAGGTGTAACAAAGCCGACAGCAACGTACCCGCATGGCTTACCCCCACCCAGAAAACGAACGAGGCGATGTAAACACCCCATACGTTGGTGTTGCTCTTGTTGGATACGCCCAGACCAGTTCGATATTGATAAAACTCACAAGCCACACCAACACCTATCATGAAAACACAGATTGCTATAGCCCACCAATAGATAGGCCGCGGGTTCTCTAAACTGTTGACCACATCGCTGGTGATCTGGGCAAAACTGACATGCGGACTGATATCTCTTACTTCAGCTGCCGCTGGTTCACCATCCCACAACATCTTTGATGTATCCCTGAGAAACGGTTTATCGTCTTTAATCTTTATTGTCATTACCTTGCTTCCTTCCCTTGATTCAGAATTTGAAGAACTACAAAAGTACTTACGTGTCAGGCGTTACACCGCACTCTCGCGCACTTGTTCCAGGTACATAACTGACGGATAAGGACGCAAATTTTCCAGAATCCGATAACCGCGCTTCGGGGTATTATCACCGACACGTTCATTCTTCACCTGCACATCCAGCGCAATATTCACTCCCTGCTCCATCCATTGCTTGCCCACTCTGGAATCAGGATTCAACATATTGCCAAATGAAATCGCCCCAGCCAGACATGCTTGCTGGCAGGCTGTTTGCACCTCACCCTCGCGCACTAAACGTTCTTCCGTACGCGCATCCACCATCACTGCACGCAAGCGTTGTACACAGAATGTACATTTTTCCATGACACCTTTGCTGCGTACTGTTACGTCTGGGTTCAGTTGCTGGTTCAGCGGCTCCGGCCAGGCATTTTCAGTAGCTGGATCCTGATAGTTAAACCAGTTAAAATAGCGAACCTTGTATGGGCAGTTCACATTGCAATAACGTGAACCGACACAGCGGTTGTAAATCTGCGAGTTGATACCGTCTTGCGTGTGGTTGGTGGCACCAACCGGACACACGGTTTCGCACGGTGCGGCCTCGCAGTGCTGACACATGATAGGTAAGAAATGCGCGCCCTGATCGGGGAAATGTTTACCTGCCCCAGAAGCCCTGTACGCAGCTAATTGCAGAGGATCCGTAGGATCTTGCTCATCATGCCAATAACGCTCAATACGTATCCAATGCATGGATTTACCATTCAAAAATTTCTCCTTACCTACAACAGCAAGGTTGTTCTCCGCATAACAGGCTACCGTACAAGCATTGCAGCCCGTACATATATCCATGTCTATAGCCATTGCCCACTTATAACCCATGTGCGGCTTGGCTCCACCATACGGATGGGTGTCGCGGTATCTGGACCAGTTTTGTAATAAATTTGCGATAGACACTTTTTATACCTCCTTCGAAAGATTGACTTTGTCAGTTGTTTTCCTTAAGGCAATACGCTTGCCTGCCTGACCACCACCATATGGACCCTCATCCTTGACAATCTTTACCTTCTGCCCTGTTTTGATGACTTTAACGCGCGTTTCATGCAAGGCTAATTCACCTGTTTCACGATCAAAAATAGAGTCAAGTATCTTGAACACGTTAGAGCCCACATTTTTGGCATAGCGACCCATTGCCTCGTGACCGTAGCCCATTGGTATGGAAACCGCATCAGGATGTATGCCCTTAAACACATACACCATTACCTTGATCGCACCACTTCTGGAGGCTACCTCTACAATATCCCCTTCCACCACCCCAAGCTTGATGGCGGTAGTTGGATGAATCTCAATCCAGCTATCCCAGACTATTGTAGTAATTGGATCGGGAGATTCCTGCAGCCAAGGAATGTTTGCATGGCGACCATCACGCACATGCGCGGATGTGTAAGGAATCAAGTGAAAAGGGTAAGCCTCATCAACAGCAGAAGCATTCGGCAACGTCAATTTAGCAAGAGAAGGAATGCCTGCCAGTTTGCCTGATACTTTGGCCGTTGTAGCGGGCAACTTTATGATGCCATGGCTTACCGTATCTCTCCAGAAAATGTCATCCGATGTCCCGCTACTAGCACCTAACGCAACTTTATTTTGCACCATCGCATCACGCAGGTAGGCATAAAAATCCTCATATTGATCATACTCAGCCGGACGACGTTGCTTTAATAACGCCAGCAATACATCACCAAATCCACGCGTTTCCGGATAGAGCCTCTCTGATAATGCTTGTTGAATATTGATCTGCGCTGTTTCAGCCATATACTCTGGCACCGAACTCCCCCAATCCTCCAATACAGAATCCAAGGGCAACACCAAATCAGCTTCCATGGCTGTCTCATCGCGGTAATGCGTGAGCACCACTTTAAAGGGCACTTTCTGCAGGTTTTCTTTGAAATTGAGCGATGCGTGAGAAGTAAAGACTGGATTTGAACCGCAAGTGAACAGCACTTTGACATCGCCTTGCGCCATCTTGTCATTCAGCGCATGCAATGCATAACGACCACCAACCTTGGGCGCAATCTGCGGGAATGGCACGCTGGCAGGGTACACCATCGTTTTACCCACATTTCCTAACACATGATTGAGCAAAGTGATCGCGGCCGCGTTTTGCGAGCCATGAGCATAACCCTCGGCTGCCGTTCCGACCAGCACCAAACTAGGGGTGCGCTGCATCAGTATTGCGACTAACTTTTCAGTATGCTCAGCAG
>JAKFXW010000147.1 GCA_021731185.1 Gallionellaceae bacterium | reverse complement strand
CTGCCGGAAGTGGCATTATCCAGGCCGCCCAGCAGATGCAGCAGCGTGCTTTTGCCTGAGCCTGATCTACCGACGATGGCGATGCGCTCCCCGCGCGCCACGTCCAGATTGATGTCAGTGAGCACTGGGACATTGAGATTGCCCTGCGTAAATGTCTTGCTTAAATTTCGGCATGAAATTACAGTTTTCGCCGTTTGATTTTTATCATCAATAAAATTATTCATAGCGCAGTGCCTCGGCGGGTTGCGTTTTGGAGGCGCGCCAGCTTGGGTAGAGTGTGGCGACCAAGCTGATAAAGAACGATACGCTGGCCACAATTAACACATCATCACGCTGCACGTCTGAAGGCAATTCACTGATGAAGTATATGTCTTTCGACAGAATGTGTACGCCCAGCATTTTTTCTATAAATGGCACGACCACATCAATATTTATCGCCAACACAACGCCGCCTCCCACACCGAGTATCAGGCCAACTGTGCCGATCAGCGTGCCTTGCACGATAAATATTTGCATGATGCTGCGGGGCGATGCGCCCAGTGTACGCAGGATTGCGATGTCAGCTTGTTTGTCTGCCACCGCCATGACCAGCGTCGAAATAATGTTGACGGCGGCGACGACGACAATCAGAAAAACCACGATGAACATCATTTTCTTTTCAATTTGCACAGCGCGGAAATAATTGGCGTGCTGGCGTGTCCAATCATTGGCATACACATCGCGTGGCAACTCACGTTCCAGATCACGCGCCACTTGCGGCGCAAGATCCAGATTTTTTAAGCGTGCACTAATGCCTGTGACCGCATCATTCATGCGATAAAGTTTTTGTGCATCAGCCATGTGAATTAAGGCGAGTGAGCTGTCGTAAGGTGACATGCCGACTTCAAAAATACTGACCACCTTAAATTGCTTCAGGCGCGGCAACATGCCAGCCGGGGTGATTTGACCTTGCGGTGTCATGAGCAGAATTTTGTCATCCAGATGCACCCCCAGACCGCGCGCCAAATCAGTGCCCAACGCAATGCCAAATTCCCCTTCGCGTAAGGATTCCAGCGAGCCGGATTTGATCTTATCGGACAGGTCAATCACATGACTTTCACTTTTAGGAAGAATGCCGCGCACCATGATGCCCTGCACGTTTTGCTCGTGCGACAACATCCCCTGTCCGGTAACGAATGGTGCAGCAGCGGCAACTTGGGGATGTGTGACGGTCACAGACAGTGTGCCTGACCAATCTGACAAAGAGCCATTTTCAGCAGTAATTTGCAAATGCGGAGCGATGCCCAAAATACGCGAGCGGATTTCTTTTTGAAAACCATTCATCACTGACAATACAATAATTAGCGCAGCCACACCCAAAGCCATACCCAGCACGGCAATAGCAGAGATTAGAGAAATGGAATTATTGCGGCGTTTGGCGCGAACGTAACGCAGGCCAATAAAGAGTTCGTAAGGTTGCAAAGTATTTCCAGCGAAATCAAAACAGGCACTAGTTTGCCACATGTATTGGCGGAAGACACTCAATTGCTTGTCGCTCCGCGTTACCCTATAATATTTCAGCGAGCCTCCGCTGTTTCCTTCCTTCCTTCATTTATAGAATAGGTGATTAAAATGACATTGAAATCCCGTCTTCTTGCAGGTGTGTTTTATGCGGTATCCGCCGCGATGTGTGCGCTGCCGACATCGGCGCAAAGCGGCAACGACCGAGCCACCCATTCCTTCGCTGAATCGCAGCCAGTTCCTGGAAGCTACATCGTCGTTTTAAAGCGCCATGTCGACAATCCCGCTGCCGAGGCGCGGTCAATCACGAGCGGATTTGGTGGCCGCGCTAGGCATGTGTTCTCCAAGGCACTCAAGGGCTTTGTAGTTTCCTTGTCCGACGCGGAGCTGGCATGACTGCGTAACAATCCAAATGTGGAATTTATCGAGCAGGATCAAACCGTCTCGATAAATCAGACCTCTCCGCAGAATCAGGCGACTTGGGGATTAGACAGAGTTGACCAGGTTGACCTGCCGCTGGATACGCAGTACCACTTCAACTATAACGGTGTCGGTGTCAACGCTTTTATTATTGACACTGGCATCCGCGCCGACCATACCCAGTTTGGCGGACGTGTGCTGGCGGGCTTTACCTCCGTGTCAGACGGCAATGGCACCCACGACTGCAATGGCCACGGCACGCACGTCGCTGGCACGGTTGGCGGTGACACTTATGGAATTGCCAAAGGTGTTTCGCTGATTCCCGTGCGTGTGCTTGACTGCAGCGGCTCTGGCACCACGAGTGGGGTTATCGCTGGCATCGATTGGGCAGCCAACAGCAGCCTTCGTCCAGCCGTAGCCAATTTATCCCTTGGTGGTGGCGCATCGGCCGCTATGGATGCCGCCGTCGCGGGCGCAGTGGCTAAGGGCGTAACCGTGGTTGTAGCGGCTGGCAACAGCAATGCCAACGCCTGCAACTATTCACCAGCGCGCGCGCCCAGCGCGATCACAGTAGGTGCGACTACAATTACCGATGCTCGGGCATCCTTCTCCAACTATGGAACTTGCGTCGATATTTTCGCCCCTGGCACCAACATCACATCAGCTTGGAATGCAAACGCCGACGCTATCAACACGATTAGCGGAACGTCAATGGCGACGCCCCATGTCGCAGGCATTGCCGTGCTCGCGCTGGCAGCTAATACAACGGCATCACCAGCTGCCGTGGCATCTTTTCTAACTGCCAACGCCACTCCAAACCATATTAGTGCCGTTGGCACGGGTTCGCCTAACCTGCTGGTTTTTTCGCTGGCAGCTGGTACACCGACCGAACCGCCCGTGCAGGCTGTGGCAGTGAAGTCAATCACGGGCCGGGGTTCTAAAAGCGGCTTCACTTCCAACTGGAAGGCTAACGCCACGGTGACGATTCGCAATATCAACACTGGGGCAACTGTGGCTAACGCCACCGTCAGTGGCAGCTTCTCCGTAGGCGGTATTGCGAGTTGTCAGACTGGCAGCACCGGCGCATGCAATCTGACGAGTGCCACTATCAGCCGATCCGTTGGCTCATCGGTGTTTTCCGTGACCAATGTTGCGGGGTCCAGCATGATCTATGACGCGAGCCAGAATGCGGCAACTCAGATCACAATTCTGAAGCCGTAGATTCCACCGCCGCCCCAGCTACAGCAGGGCGGCACGCTCAAGCAAGCGTACATTAGCGTTGGGATATGTCACCGAGGCGGAATTTGAGCAGTGGGTGCAGGCTGGAAAGATGACACATCCTGATTAGTGCTACGCCCTCGATTGTTGGGCTTCATTGCATTCAGCCCAAGCTACCGTGCTATCCGTAATACCTCTTTAATCACAATTAATACTATCCCCAACCCTGCCAGCACCTTAACCACAAAGATAAGGTCTATACCTCGCTGCGCTGGCCGTGGAACTATTTTCTTTGCTGCTGAGAATACCCTAAAGGGCATGTCACCTGGTTGATCTGGATTATGCTGAGGAAATAGTTGATCGTGCACAAGTAATATATTAAACAAAGTTTTCGCATCCTCAGGCGGAAATCCTGCTCTATTTGATCTATCACTCAGTAACGAATCAGACAAGATTTTCCTGCATTCTGCTGTCCCCCAGATGAATTGTATTTTTTTCTTTAAGTGGGGATATTTTTCATAAAAAGTTGCGAATTGTATGTGGACTGATGACATATCTATTATCCTCAGGTGTTTTTGTGTGTCATGCGAGTCAGCTGCCCATAATCTATTAAGGATAGGGAAGTCAGCACGGTAGGTTGGGCTGAATGAAATGAAGTTCAATATATTCTGAAACCAAAATCAATCATCCTGCAAATCTTCCCCTGGAAATAGCACCGCTGTAAACCCAAAATTCCGCATATCCTTTATCCGCATCGGGTACAAAATTCCATCAAGATGATCACATTCGTGTTGCACCACGCGCGCATGAAATCCACTGACGGTGCGATCAATAGGTTTACCCATTGCATCAAATCCGTTGTACCGAATAGCTTTGTAACGCGGCACCAATCCGCGCATTCCTTTAACGCTGAGGCAACCTTCCCAGCCATCCTCTACGCCTTCACTCAGCGGCGTGATGATGGGATTAATCAGCACAGTTTGTGGCACAGCTTCTGCATCTGGATAGCGCGGATTTTCGGCGATTCCAAAAATGACTACGCGCAAGTCAATTCCAATTTGTGGTGCGGCCAAACCCGCGCCATCCAATGCTTGCATGGTGTCGCGCATGTCTTTCAATAATTTTTTGAGCGCGGGTGTGTTAAAGTCACTCACCTCTTTTGCTCGTTCTAACAAGCGCGCATCGCCCATTTGCAAGACTGCTTTAATTGCCATTGCCGTACTCACCATCATGTTCCACAACGTTCTCCAGCATACTATTCACCTGGGCCATAGCATGCTGCGAAACTATGCTAATTTTCTCAAGGCTAATACCTTTGCTGCTGCTGCCGCGCCCTGCTGCGTGGTTTACTACCACAACTATAGCGGCATAGTTTAATTCTAATTCACGCGCTAAAGCGGCTTCCGGCATACCGGTCATACCCACCATATCTGCGCCGTCGCGTTCCATACGATTCACTTCAGCAATCGTTTCCAGACGCGGCCCTTGCACAGCAGCATATACCCCGCCATTCAGACAGGCCATTTTGACGCGCTGTGCCGCATCTAAAATTTGTTGACGCAAGCTGGGTGTGTAGGGAACAGAGAAATCAATATGTCTCGGCGGATCATCCCGCTCATCAAAAAAAGTAAACTCGCGGCCATAGGTGTAATCAATTAATTGATCGGGTAAAATGATGGTGCCGGGCGATATATCTGCGCGTATGCCTCCCGCCATAGCAATGGATATAACACGCTTGGCACCTTGTTCGTGTAGCGCCCATAAATTTGCGCGGTAATTGACGCGATGCGGCGGCGTTGCCTGACTCGCAGTATGCCGCGCTAAAAACATAACCTCTTGCCCCTTAAATCGACCAAAAGTAAGTGCGCCAGAAGGTTCGCCATACGGGGTACGCATCACCTGTCGATGCACAATTTCCATGTTCGGTAATTGCGCTAATCCTGTTTTATCAATAATTGCCAGCATTTATTTTCTTTCTTCTTTAACTGCATATATAGCAGGCAAATTGCGCCATGCCCCGTGTATGTCCATGCCAAAGCCAAACACAAAACGATCTGGCAATGTTGTTCCAATAAAATCTGCGCGTATCGGCTTGGTTTTACCGTTCAATTTATCCGCAAACACCGCACAGTAAAATGCCGTTGCGCCCAAGCTCAAAACGCGCTGTTTAATTGCGGCCATGGTTTCGCCTTCGTCAAGAATATCATCCAGCACCAACACCACACGCCCTGCAATATTTTCGCGTGGTGCAACATGCCAAAGCAATTCACCACTCTGTTGTTTTTTACCATAGCGCGACACATGCACATAATCAAAATCCAGCGGAAAATTAAGCTGTGGCAGCAGTTGCCCGGTAAATACAATTGCGCCGCCCATAACTGAAAGGACTAAAGGATGGGTGTGCGCCAGTGCGGAATTAATTTCCAGTGCGAGGCGAGTGACCGCAGCTTTTACTTCGTCTTGGTTCATCACCAATTCTGCCTGTTGTAAAATTTCTAGCACCTGTTGATTTTGTATTGTCATTACATTGTCCCCTTGTGGGACAACGCTTTCAGATAAGCAGAAAAATCATCGCGCAAATCAGGGTGCATTAAGCCAAACGCCACGGTCGCTTTTAAATAACCAAGCTTGGAGCCACAATCATAGCGCGTGCCAGAGAAACGATAAGCCAACAATCTTTCCTCCTTCATTAATGCGGCAATGCCATCGGTTAATTGAATCTCCCCTCCCGCCCCTGCACGCACCTGCGCTAAATGGTGGAAAATGCGTGGCGTTAAAATATATCGCCCCACCACTGCCAGGGTCGAGGACGCATCTTCGGGTTTTGGTTTTTCTATAATGCCATTCACCTCCTCAATATTCGCTTCCAATTGTTTACTGCTGACAATGCCATATTGATTCGTTTGCGCACGCGGCACATCCTGCACGCCTAAAATAGAAGATTGATAGTGTTCATACACCGCCGCCATTTGCTGCATCACTGAAGTATTGCCACTAATTAAATCATCAGCCAGAATGACCGCAAACGGTTCATTTTGCACAATCGGTTGCGCGCACAATACCGCGTGTCCCAGACCTAGTGCTTCCTGCTGACGTATGTAAATACAATTAACATGCTTGGGAACCACCTCCTGCACCGCGCGCAACAGATCCAATTTACCCCTAGCGGCCAGCTCTGCCTCCACCTCATATGCCTTGTCGAAATGATCTTCAATCGTACGTTTATTACGCCCGGTGATAAAAATCATATCAGTAATTCCGGCTGCTATGGCCTCTTCCACGGCATATTGAATCAGCGGCTTGTCCACTATGGGCATCATCTCCTTAGGGCTGGCCTTGGTGGCGGGCAGAAAACGACTGCCTAATCCTGCTACAGGAAAAACGGCTTTTGTTATTTTTTTCATGTTAAGAACCTTATTGACAATGCGAAGGCCGCTATTCTCGCTTACACGCGACCAACATTCAAACTGTTCCGGTGACTGGAATAATTTAGTGAGCGAAAAATAATTTCATTTCATATAGAACATTCCGCTTAATCACATGCCTAACCTGATGCGGTGACTGCAGAAGGCTTACCACTGCGTAATGGGTGTTGGTTTACTCAGTGAAATTAGTTAGGGGTATGCTGTTACTACTTCATTGACGCGGTTTCTCATTCCAGTAGAATGACATTTGAATTTTAATCAATTGGGAGTGTGTTCATGTTTGTTGGAATAATAGATATGCCGTGGTGGGGTTATATTGTTACTGCGTTAATTCTCACCCACATTACCATCGCTTCTGTCACCATTTTCCTGCATCGTCATCAGGCTCATCGTGCTTTAGACCTGCACCCCATACCGAGCCATTTTTTCCGTTTCTGGTTGTGGTTGACTACCGGAATTGTGACTAAAGAATGGGCGGCTATTCATCGCAAACACCATGCCAAATGTGAAACAGAAGAAGACCCGCATAGCCCGGTTATTTTGGGGATAGGTAAAGTGCTACGTGAAGGTGCGGAGCTTTATCAAAAAGAGGCTAAAAATTTAGAGACGTTGAATAGGTACGGACATGGCACTCCGGACGATTGGCTGGAAAGAAATATTTATGGCAGACATGATAGACTTGGCATCGTGCTGATGTTGGCCATCAATATCGTGCTGTTCGGGCCGCTTGGTTTGACTATCTGGGCGGTGCAAATGGCGTGGATACCTGTGAACGCGGCGGGTGTCATTAATGGTCTGGGGCATTATTTTGGCTATCGCAATTTTGCCTGTGCCGATGCTTCAACCAACATTATTCCTTGGGGCATATTTATTGGCGGTGAAGAGTTGCATAATAATCATCACGCCTACGCCTCATCTGCCAAGCTCTCCAGCAAGTGGTATGAGTTGGATATAGGCTGGGTTTACATACGTACATTAGCCATGCTGAAATTAGCACAGGTAAAAAAACTCGCGCCCAAAGTGCGTCTCAATCGCAGCAAAATAAATTGTGATTTAGAAACACTGCAAGCAGTGATTGTGAATCGTTATGAAATTACTGCACGCTATGCGAAACTATTAAAGAAAACTTATGCCGCAGAAATGGCACTATGCAAACTTCATGCGCTGGATAAATTACATAATCTGGACAAGCTCGATATGAAGCAGATTAAACACTGGTTACATCTGGATAAAAGTGATCTTACCGATCAACAATCTACCAAGCTCAACTCGGCTATCGATGCCAGCCCGACTTTGCACACAACCTATCACCTGCATCAGGATTTAACAACGATATGGGAACGCTCCACAGCTACCAAAGAACAGCTACTTAAACAATTAAATGATTGGTGTCATCGTGCTGAAAATAGCGGTATCGTAGCCGTACGGGAATTTTCTCAACGTCTGCGTTGCTACGCTTGAGTGTGCGACTGCAAGACCGTAACGATTAATCCCAGATGCCCAATCTATCTAGATGCCCAATTTATCAAAAAATTGGGCTTGAATACAAAACCTGAATTTATCTCCCGTACAACCTGCGTCCTCGTATGCGCGCGCGATGATTGGCACGCTCTTCACTCTCAGTGAGCGGCTTGGGTATTTTGTCAGCGAATGGATTTTTGCCTGCTTTGAATTCAATTCTAAGTGGCGTGCCTTGCAATTTAAACGCATCACAAAATGTGCGCTCCAAATATCGCCGATAGCTATCCGGAATTTTATCCAGCGCGCTACCATGCACCACAATGAGCGGCGGGTTGCTACCGCCTTGATGGGCGTAACGCATTTTAGGACGAAACATGCCGCGCGGTGGCGGCTGTTTTGCTACTGCTGCGGTCAACACTCGCGTCAGTAACGGTGTGGATAATTTTGCCATCGCTGCCGCAAAGGCTTCGTTTACGGATTTCAACACGCCGGGCACGCCATCACCGTTCAGCGCGGAAATAAAATGTAATTTGGCGAAACTTAAAAAATGCAGCTTGCGGTCTATGTCGCGCTTGGTTGTGTCGCGCTGATATTGATCGAGGCCATCCCATTTATTCACGGTAAGTACCAAGGCACGTCCTGCTTGCAAAACGAAGTCGGCGATGTGCGCGTCCTGCTCGGTAATGCCTTGTTGGGCATCGACCACCAACACCACAACATTAGCGTCTTCCACTGCCTGCAAAGTTTTAATTACGGAAAATTTCTCAATAGCCTCATCCACCTTGCCGCGCCGCCTGACACCCGCTGTATCGATGATGGTGTAGTGCTTGCCAGCGCGCTCGAAATCAATGTAAATGCTGTCGCGCGTAGTACCGGGTTGGTCAAATGCAATGACCCGCTCTTCACCCAGAATTGCGTTGACCAAGGTAGATTTTCCAACATTGGGTCGACCGACAATGGCCAACTTAGGGTGATCAATTTTTTTCATTGTCCCCTTGTGGGGCTCTGCCGCCTCTTCTTGTACTGAGAATCCTTCCAGCGCAAGTTCGACCATCTCGGTGACGTTATCACCATGCGCAGAAGAAATCGGTAGTGGCTCGCCCAGACCCAGTTCAAAAAATTCACCGGTCACCGCTGTGCGCTGCATTCCCTCGGCCTTGTTGACTAGCAGCATCACTGTGCGGCCTGTCTTGCGCAGCTGATCGGCGATGGTTTTGTCTTGCGCGGTGAGTCCCTGGCGACCATCCACCAAAAACAAAACCAAATCCGCCTCATCAACTGCCTGCCGTGTTTGCTTGGCCATCTCAAACAGGATGCCTTCTTTTGCGACAGGCTCCAACCCACCCGTGTCGACCACCAGAAATGGTCGCTCGCCCACCCGCCCGCGACCATAGTGGCGATCGCGGGTTAAGCCCGGCAAATCGGCTACCAGCGCATCACGGCTGCGCGTCAGGCGGTTAAAAAGAGTGGATTTCCCGACGTTGGGGCGGCCAACTAAAACTAGAGTGGGTAACATTTTAATGAGTATTTTTTACAGTTTTACAGGATGGGTGGAGCGCAGATATGCCCATCCTGCGGAATTGACAAACAAGCAAGGCGCTAATGAATCAAAAAGGAAAACAATCCGCCTTTATGAGTTTGAATGAACAACCCTTCGCCCAGCGGCACAGGTGCAGATTGCACCGGGCTAGCGTCTGTTTTAGAACGCGCGACCAGACGGCCATCTTCTCGCCGCAAAATATGCAGGTACCCTTCATAGTCGCCTACTGCCAGATAGTCTCCGAATACACCAGGCGCGGTGACGCGACGCAATTTCATTTGTTCATTTTTCCAAATGGAGCTGCCGCTATTTTTATCTAGCGCCAAAATTGAACCATCGATACCGGTGACATACAAGTATTTTTGCCATAAGACCATACCTTGATCGCTGGATAATTCGCGGCTCCACAACAAGTTGCCTTGTGCCAAATTAAAGCACGCCAGCCTGCCCTGAAAGGCAATTGCACAAACTTGATCTGCATCAATTACGGGCGTACTAGTAATATCACTGATGCGCTCTAACTCAGTATTTCCGCGCGGCTGCGAAATGACTGTTTCCCATTTCACCACACCCGTAGCCAGGTTTAAGGCCACTAATCTGCCTGCTGCCAGTCCTGCGTAGACTGTGCCCAGATGAATTTCTACAGCAGCATGATTGCGGACAACAAGTGAGGGCGTAGCTCTTTCATAGCTCCATAAAGATTTTCCTTCCGCCACGTTCAGTGCCGAGATATGTCCATCTCCGGTACGCACCACCACCACACCTTCGGCGACGCGCGGCACGCCTAGCACCTCACTACTCATTTGCATTTGCCAACGCACTTTGCCATCTGTGTCAAGAGCGACTAGCTCACCCTTGTTTCCGCCCAACAGCACCACGTTTTCTCCTGCCCCTACTCCAGCAGAAATATTAAATCCGGTTTTGATCCGCCATATCCGTTTGCCTGTTGCACGATCCAGTCGTATGACATCGCCCTGCGCACTGGCAACATACAGCGCGTCATTTGTTACGGCGGGTTGAAGAACAGTGTTACCCGCATCAGCTATGTTACCTTGCCAGCGCATTTGGAGCTTGGCCGTTTGCTTAAATTCAACAATTTTGGCAGCGTCGCTGCTTAATTTTCCGCTGGATGAGCAGCCAACTAACAGTGCCAGAAAACTCAGTGCTGCACCCCTGACAATTATGCTTAGAAAATGAGAAGCACGCCCTTCAATAAGCAGAATAAACATGTTCAGTGCTTCCTTAACGACCATAATACTGACAATCACTTGGCAAGCCCGTCTAACTTCATCTGAATCAGGGTGCGATATGAACTTGCAGCATCGGTCTTATCCAATGCCTGCTGATAAGCTACGCGCGCTTCTTCAATCTTTCCCTGAGAACTCAACACATCGCCCTTAAGATCGGCATGCAAACTAATGAATGCCTCAGTGTGTGTTTTCTCCAACAATTTTAATGAGCCTGCATAATCTTTTTCATCCAACAATATGCTTGCCAATTGAAGGAGCGCGACATCTTGTAGTCCTGCTTCCTTGGCATGATTTAACACCCAACGTAATTGCGTTTTAGCTTGCGCGACATCGCCAACAAATATGTTGACCTGTGAAGACAATAAAGCCGCTCGAGGTGCGTAGGGAGTTGAACTATATTTTTCAAATATGACAGTGGCCGCATCGTTGATGCGCTTCGGATCATTACTGCTTAGCTGTTTTTCCAACTCGGCATATAAGGTGCTGGCCTCGGATATTTGCTTGGCCTGATAAACTTGCCAACCTATCACTGCACCTGCGCTTAACACTACTACTGCCAGCGTGGCGATTGCGTATTTTCCATTTGCTTTCCACCAGGATTTAAATGCGTCTACCTGTTCTTGTCCCTGCATATCCAAAGTCGCCATTTCTATATCCCTTAACTCAAATTAATTATTTAAATTTACCTACAATTGCCTTTGCACGAATCATCTGGGCTAACTCGCCAAATGCCACCTGCGTTTGCTCTCCCCCGTGCAAGGGCTTAAGTGTCGCCTGCCCGCTGCGCACTTCGTCATCCCCTATGATGACTGCCCATTCTGCATTACTGGCATCAGCCTTTTTCATTTGCGTCTTAAAACTGCCACCGCCGCAATGTAACAAAACACGCAAGCCTGCATCGCGTAATTGCTCGGCCAATATCGCGGCCTTTTCATTGGCTTGATCACCTTGATTCACTATATACACATCCACCGTATTTAACAGTGCGGGCTTGTTCAGCTCTTGCATAAGCGCTAGCAAACGCTCTATGCCCATCGCAAAACCACAGGCCGGCGCAGCAGTGCCTCCAAGCTGTTCGATCAAGCCATCAAACCGTCCACCCGCACACACTGTACCTTGCGCGCCTAGCTGCGTAGTCGTCCACTCGAATACCGTGCGGTTGTAATAATCCAGCCCGCGTACCAAGCGTGGATTGATTTCAAATTTTATTTTGTGGTTCCGCAAAATTTTCTGCACACTTTCAAAATGTTTGAGTGCGTCATCATCAATGTCGCTCATGAGACTGGGCGCTGCGGCGATTAAATCTTGCATGGCCGGATTTTTACTGTCCAAAATGCGCAGCGGATTGCTGTGCAAACGGCGTAGCGCATCTGCATCCAAGTCGCTCTGATGCGCCTCGAAATGGGCAATTAATTTTTCCCGATGCCGCTGCCGCGCTGCTGCATCACCCAGCGTATTCAACTGCAAAGTAACATCACGCAAACCCAGCTTGTGCCACAAACGCGCGCACATCAAAATATGTTCGGCATCAATATCCGGACCTGCAAATCCTAACGCCTCCACTCCTATTTGATGAAACTGGCGATAGCGGCCTTTTTGCGGGCGCTCGTGCCGAAACATGGCGCCGCTGTAATACAAACGCTGCGGCGCGTTATATAGCAAATTATGTTGCAACGCAGCGCGCACGCAAGATGCCGTTCCTTCAGGGCGCAAGGTGAGATGGTCACCATTCAACGCATCCTCAAAGCTGTACATTTCTTTTTCGACGATGTCGGTCACATCGCCAATCGCACGCTTGAACAGCGCAGTGGGTTCCAGCAACGGCATACGAATATTGCGATAGCCGTATTGCTCTAACCAGGCACGCACGGTATCTTCAAACGACAGCCAGAGCATCGCTTCATCCGGCAGAATATCATTCATGCCGCGCACAGCTTGTAAGGGAGAATGACTCATTGTTATTTTTTAAGCCGTTGCGGTGCGCTTGGCATATTTGCGCGCCACATAACTATCGACAATCAATTTGAATTCGCCCGCAATATTAGCACCACGTAGCGTGACTACTTTTTCGCCATCCACATACACTGGCGCAGCCGGATTCTCGCCACTACCCGGCAGGCTAATTCCTATATTCGCCATTTTGCTTTCACCGGGACCATTAACAATGCAACCCATGACTGCTACCGTCATGTCTTCTGCGCCCACGTACTGTTCGCGCCAGACATTCATTTGCGCGCGTAAATAGGTTTGTATGTTTTGTGCAAGCTCCTGAAATACTGTGCTGGTGGTGCGCCCGCAACCGGGGCAGGCAATAACCATCGGGGTAAATGAACGCAAACCCATGGTTTGCAAAATTTCCTGTGCGACGATCACTTCCTGGGTACGGTCACCGCCTGGTTCGGGCGTAAGAGAAATGCGTATGGTGTCGCCTATACCTTCTTGCAGCAACACTGCCAAGGCCGCAGTCGAGGCTACAATTCCTTTAGAGCCCATGCCCGCTTCAGTCAATCCCAGATGCAGAGGATAGTCGCAGCGCTTGGCCAAATCACGATACACCATGATCAAGCTTTGTACTTCACTCACCTTGCAGGAGAGCACAATACGATCATGCCTCAAGCCTAATTCTTCAGCACGCTTGGCGCTATCCAATGCCGACACAATTAATGCTTCGCGCATGACTGCTGCAGCATCCAGTGGCTGCGCAAGCCGGGCATTGGCATCCATCATGCGCACGATTAAATCCTGATCCAAACTGCCCCAATTGACCCCGATGCGTACCGGCTTATTATTGCGGCAAGCGACCTTTATCATCATGGCAAATTGATCTTCGCCTTTGCGATGGCGACCCACGTTGCCAGGGTTAATGCGATAGCCGCCTAAAACTTTTGCACACTCCGGAAAATCTGTTAACAAGCGATGGCCGTTGTAATGAAAATCTCCGATGAGTGGTACGCCGCAATTCATACGATCAAGTTGCTCACGAATGGCGGGGACTTGTGCGGCAGCCTCGGGGGTATTGACGGTGATACGCACCAATTCAGAGCCAGCTTGTGCCAACTCAAACACCTGTTGTGCGGTGCCTTGGGCATCCACGGTATCGGTGTTAGTCATAGACTGCACCACGATGGGTGCGCCGCCACCTATCGCGATACCATCAACCATAACGCGCTGCGTTGCACGGCGCGTAATCCTGTGTTGACTCATCATTTACTCCAGCGTCAGGCGCGCCACTCCCGCTCGACTATGCGGGGTGAGGTCAACCTGCTGACCTTTGTAAAATAACTGAACCTTGCTGGCATTACCGATCTTAACTGTAAAAGGTGAATTGATACCTCTAACGTTCCGCTCGCTACCTGCCAAATTCAGTTGAGCCATTAACACTGCACCGTCTTTATCCATTACCTCCACCCAAGCATCCTCTTCAAACACCATGCGTACCAATGTAACAAGACGTGCAGGTTCGGCATCAGCGACAACAGGGGTGGCCTGTGCTGCAGATGAGTCTACATTGTCCCCTTGTGGGACGACGGTAGTAGCTTGAGTAACAGAAATTGCAGAAGCAGGCAAAGATACTTCCACAACTTTTGTTTTGAAAACTGCATTTGTACCATTGCTCAGCCATACAAATATGGCCAGCACCAGTGCAACGACCAACCCTCCGGCAAGCCAGACGATATTATATTTACGGGCGGCATAGACCCCTAGAAAGGGCACATTTTTGCTTTTCATCACGAGCAATGCATCTACTGTTTTTGTCGGCGAATCAGGCAGTGCAACCAATAATGGTGCTGCGTCAATTTGTAAAAGCTTGGCATAGTTGCGTACAAATCCACGCACAAAGGGCATTTCTGGCAAGTGAATAAAATCGTCTGCTTCCAATGCTTCAATCTGGCGCTGCGCAAATTTAAGATGCCCTGCCACATCCGTCAGACTTAAGCCTGCACGTTCTCGTGCCGCGCGCAACGTGGCACCGACGCTGATCTTCTGTACCGTAGTATTTTTTAAGATGTTGTCTGGCTGAATATCCATCACTTACCGCTTAATAACAATTGAGTTTCCCGTGCGTTGGGGTAGCGTTTACGCAATTGTGCCGCGTAAATTTCCTCTGACGCTTGATCGCCCAGTTTGCGCTCGATATGCACCCCCATCCATAAATTTCCAGCTGTCGCAGCGGAGGAATTTATTTGCATAAAAAGCTGAAAGTTGGTTTTTGCCACTGCATAATTTCCACTGGCAAAATTAATTTCCGCCAGGTTTAACCATGCATCAGGAATATCCGATCTTAAGGCCAATGCTTTTCGCAGATATTCTTCAGCGGCTTTTGTGTTACCCGCTTTTCTGGAGCATATCCCCGCATTCAAATACGCCTTCTCGGGTGTTGCATAAAGCGGATTTTTGACGGCATCCAAAAAATGTGGAATAGACTCATTTTCCCTGCCGCGTTGACACAAAAACCAACCATAGTTGTTATGCGTGTCCGAGTCATGTCGATTCAATTTCAAGCTGTGCTTGAAATCCTCATCCGCGCGCTGATCTTCACGCAAGGCCATGCGTATCAATCCGCGCATACTGTAGGCTGGTGCATAATCAGATACCGCATTCAAGGCGATATTAATTTCTTCCAAAGCAATTTTGTATTGCGTTCGCTCATAATACTGTGCGGCCAATTCAGTGTGAATTTTAGCACTGGCCTGTGCTTTGGTCAGATTTTGTGGCTGACTGCCACCTGAACCGCCGCCAGATTGCGTCGAGCAGGCTGACAGCACCAACACAACGGCAATCAGCTTTACTTCCAGTGTCCATTTCACCAGATGTTGTTTCATGGGCGCGCCCCCATCAGACGATGCGTTCGTTTGGTTTTATCCTGCACCTGTCCAGCTAATTGTCCACAGGCTGCGTCAATATCATCCCCCCGCGTTTTACGAGTGGTTGTTACGATATCCGCTTGCATTAGCACATCACGAAAGCGCTGAATGGTGTCCTTATCCGAGCGTTGATAATGTGTTTGTGGAAACGGATTAAACGGGATTAAATTCAGTTTGCAGGGTACATCACGCACCAACTCAATCAGCTCATATGCTAACTGCACGCTGTCATTCACGCCGCGCAACATGACGTACTCGAAGGTTATAAAATCACGTGGAGCTTTTTCAAGATAGCGTTGGCAGGCTGCCATCAATAAATCCAACGGATATTTTTTATTGATGGGTACCAACACATCGCGTAAAGCGTTATTCGGCGCGTGTAGTGAAACTGCCAATGCGACCGGACATTCATCGCGCAATCTATCCATCGCAGGCACGATGCCCGATGTAGACAACGTGACTCGACGACGCGACAAGCCATAAGCATGATCGTCCAACATCAACCGTAGCGCGCTCACCGTGTTATTAAAATTCAGCAGCGGCTCACCCATACCCATCAGCACCACGTTGCTGACTGGCCACAGACCATCGGCATCTTTACCCATCTGACGATTAGCCCACCACAGCTGACCAATAATTTCGGAAACACTTAAATTACGATTAAAACCCTGCTTGCCAGTTGAGCAAAATGAACAATCCAGCGCACACCCTGCCTGCGTTGAAATGCACAGCGTACCGCGCTCTGCTTCCGGAATAAACACAGTCTCAATCGCATTGCCCGTGCCGACATTCAACAACCATTTACGCGTACCATCGCTGGAAAGCTCTTCGCGCACCACAGTAGGTGCAGTGATACAGGCGTCCCGTTGCAACTTGTCACGCAACGACGCAGCCAAATCAGTCATGGCGGAAAAATCAGACTCCCCACTTTTATGAATCCAACGCAACACCTGGCGCGCACGAAAAGGCTTCTCACCCTGCTCGGCGAACCAGTCAGTCATTTGTTGTGCGTCAAAATCCAGCAAATTAGTAGCCATCAAATTTCAGCGGTTTTCAAACATTAAATTATGCAAATCTATAATTTGGCTGACAATAAATAATCAGCGGGAATAAATATTCATGCTAGGGAAAAAATATGCAACCTCCACCGCAGCCGCTTCCGGCGCATCAGAGCCATGCACCGCGTTGGCATCGATGCTATCCGCAAAGTCGGCGCGGATTGTGCCTTTGGCAGCTTTCTTTGGATCGGTTGCGCCCATCAAATCTCTATGTTTGAGGATTGCATTTTCACCTTCCAGTGCTTGCACAATAACCGGACCGGAAATCATGAAATCCACCAGGTCTTTAAAAAATGGACGGGTCTTATGCACAGCATAAAATCCCTCAGCCTCGGCGCGAGATAGTTGCATCATGCGTGCAGCAATTATTTTTAAGCCAGCATTTTCAAAACGTGTGTAAATCTGACCGATTACATTTTTAGCAACAGCATCAGGTTTTATGATCGATAAAGTGCGTTCAACAGCCATACTACTTTCTCCAAACATATATTCAAGTTAATCAAAAAAACAGTTCGTGATTCTATCAGGCTTTAAGCCTTGTGTCGCGCCGCCCTGACTGTAATTGACTTAACTGCCAGGACATTATTTTAACACTCGGGGGTAACTGATCTATAGGACATTAATATTTCGACCGAATAATTATCGAGAATTACATTACAATATCAAATCGTTTTATTTATTTATTTCCCTAATTTATTTCAATCTCTGAAAGGAAGCAGTATGGCAATTAAATCATTTCATCCCCCACAACGTACTCTGATGGGTCCGGGCCCATCCGATGTCAGCGCGCGCGTATTGGCCGCGTTAGCCAGGCCAACCATTGGCCACTTGGATCCCATGTTTGTGACTATGATGGACGAAATGAAAGAGTTGTTAAAGTATGCCTTTCAAACCAAAAATGAATTAACGATGCCCATCTCCGCACCTGGCTCTGCTGGCATGGAGGCATGCTTTGTGAATTTGGTGGAGCCGGGAGACAAGGTAATTATCTGTCAGAATGGAGTGTTTGGCGGGCGCATGAAGGAAAACGTTGAGCGCTGCGGCGGCGTAGCAGTGATGATTCAAGATGATTGGGGTCGCGCTGTTGATCCACAAAAATTGGCTGATACATTAAAAGCCAACCCTGACACAAAAGTTGTAGCCTTCGTTCACGCTGAGACTTCCACAGGCGCATTGTCGGATGCAAAAACTTTGGTCGCGCTGGCGCATAAACATGGCTGCCTGACTATAGTAGATGCCGTCACTTCGCTGGCTGGCTCACCGCTCAAAGTAGATGAGTGGGGCATAGACGCAATTTATTCGGGTACTCAAAAGTGTTTGTCCTGCACGCCAGGACTTTCTCCCGTGAGCTTCAGCCCACGCGCCTTGGAAAAAATTAAAAATCGCAAAACCAAGGTTCAAAGCTGGTTTCTGGATTTGAATCTGGTAATGGGTTACTGGGGTGCAGCCACCAAGCGCGCCTATCATCACACTGCGCCGATCAACGCACTGTATGGTTTGCACGAATCATTGGTCATGCTGCAAGAAGAAGGTTTGGAAAATTCTTGGGCACGGCATCAAAAAAATCATCTGGCATTACGAGCCGGATTAGAAGCGATGGGGCTGCAATTTGTTGTACCAGAAAAAGAACGCCTGCCACAACTCAATGCTCTCACCATTCCAGCAGGCGTGGATGATGCGGCGTTGCGCGCAACCCTACTCAATGAATATCAACTGGAAATTGGTGCAGGATTGGGCGTGATGGCAGGTAAGGTATGGCGCATCGGCCTGATGGGTTACGCCAGCAACCCACGTAATATTTTGTTCTGCCTGGGTGCGCTGGACGATGTGCTGGGTCGTATGAAAGCCCCTGTGAAAAATGGTGTAGCGGTTGCTGCGGCGCATAAAGTGTTGGCAGGTTAAGCATCCACATTTAACGGCGAATATAAAAGCCCCATAGTATTTTTCTGTGAGGCTTTTTCCTGCACATTGTGATTGGTGCTTAATCAAAAATTAAGCGAGCCTTACCCCATTTATTTTGATTTTGATTTAGATTTTTTGTTGGGGATTAATTGCTCTTGATTGCCTTGCCGCGATAAGTGAGTAAATAATATTTGGATACTGAACCAAGATTATCTCGACGAGATTGGATTAAATCAAGATCTTTATTGTCTGCAGTATTTGTATTTTTTATAACCGATGTCAATGCCGAGGATGAGCCTGAAATGATCGTGTTCCCGGCAATAAATTCCCTGACAATCTCTATAATGCCATTTGCTCCTGCTGAAGCTGCCTGCCCTTTCAATTTGTGTAAAACTTCAGCTTCTATTTCCGCCAGGTCACCATTCATAGTAACTGCTGCGCTTGCTGTGACCAGTGCAATTGCGCTGTAAGAAAATTTCGGTGGCTCCAGAAATAACTGAACGTCACTCGGGTTTGCAGCCGTCACAGGAGGGTTTCCAACCAGCATCACCATGCCTCCTGATATAGGTCTTTGAGTTGAGCATCCTGCTAACAGAATACCTGATAAGAGGAATAGGCAAGTATTGTTAAAATTATTCTTTTTCATTTTCTTATCCTTAATGTTAGTGGTAGGGATGGGTGGCAAAACAAAAAATCAAAATCAAAAAATCAATGGGGTCACGATTGATTTTGAACTGTTCTGATTTTCTATCTCCGCCTTTAAGTTTTGGTTCAATTCGCCGCTCCAATTTATTTTGTATGCGTTGCTTGAATCGGTTATTTTCCAACACCCAAGTTTTGATTTGTAGAAACTATGCTTCTGCTCAATACTGAGCTGAGGCGTAAGAGTATATTTGCCACGGAAGGTAAAGTCTACTTTGCCTATCGGGCCGTTACGTTGCTTGCCAATTATAATCTCGGCTTTGCCCTTATCTGGCGACTCTGGATTGTAAACTTCATCGCGATATATAAATAAAATCAAATCTGCATCTTGTTCAATCGCGCCAGATTCCCGTAGATCGGACATCATAGGTCGTTCGTTGGGGCGTTGCTCCAAACCGCGATTGAGCTGTGAAAGTGCTACAACGGGTACTTTCAATTCTTTAGCCAGTGCTTTAAGCGAGCGAGAAATTTCTGTTGCGAGATTTTCACTTTGCTTGCTTGAAGGGGCCGACATGAGTTGCAGGTAATCCACCACTATTAATCCCAAACCATCATTTTGCCGATGCAGTCTGCGTGCGCGCGAGCGTAGCTCCAAGGAATTTAGCGCAGCCGATTCATCGATAAAAATAGGCGCGTCATTTAGCCGCCCTTGATGCTGTTTAGTGGGAAGTTATTGAGCTTCGGCACAATCAGTCTGTCCTAATAAATCCGAAAGACAATGACATAAAGCCTGTGGAAACCTGCGCGCCTACTTCTGTTGATTTCTGGTCAGGAAATCTGATAAAAATAATGCCAACAGGGTGTATGTCAGGAACAGGTAATATCCCGGCTGAAGCGAAGTACCATTTGTAGTCAGCATCACCAGTTCCTGGCTTGCTGAGCGTAACTTGCCAAACTGACTGGTAATGATCCCATTAAAGCCGACATAGGCCATAAATATTGCAACTACCATGACATCGGCCATGGACCATTTGCCGGATTTCAAGACAAAAAACTTGATCACCGGGTTTTCCCTGGCCTGATGATAATTGAAATAATATCCCAGTGAAGAGACTAATTTCATCAGGGGAAAAACAATACTGAAGTTGATCAGCAGGATTCCGACCAGTTTCATCTGAATGTCCTTATGAGTAACCATGATCCAGAACACATCCAGAATGCTTTTGCTCTGGAAATACAATACCTGGTTATCAAAACTGATAGGGTGCCCCATCAACTCAAAACTAATCTGTGAGATTGTTGCTTCCATATCGATGGTGGGCGTGGTTACGCCCGCAATCAGCAGTGTTACAAGAGATAGTAAGAGAAATATGTGTTGTGAGGGTGTCAGTTGCTTGCTGAAACCAGACGATACGAACAGGATAAGCGACAACACGATTAACAGGGCTGCTTGCTTAATAATCAGGTCATGTTTGACGGAAATTATCTCAAGGAGCTTAGTCCTCGCACTTTCGATATCCTTGGTATCAGTCCTGAGAAGGATGCGGCTCAATTGAGCAGTACTCTCTGTGTCAATGGTCTGATCTGAATATTGTTCAAGCTTCTTGTTCAGCATCGATTTTAGCTGACGCTTCGTTGTCGATTTCGTCATTTCATGAATGATTGCATCCGCATATTCAGGAATGCCCTTTTTAATATCATCAATATTGATAAAAATATCGATAAATGACTGTTTGAGCGCACCACCTGCGGTGCCTTCGTTTCCCTGCCTGATCTGCTTATCAATTTTATCAATCAGTGTATTCAACAAAGCTTCAATATGTTTGCGAAGGACACGTTCATTCTTCTTTGACAAATACAGTTTATTAATTTCCTCGGTAAGAATCAGAGTGACTTGTCGCTTCCATTCTTCAATATTTAGAAGACCATATTTGACATGGTTGAGCTCAGCATAATCATTTTTGTTCTTTTGGTTGGAAATCGAATTTAAAATAATTTGATAACATAAAACAGCCGATGCGATTATGACCATAAATGACAGGGATAATTTTAGCAGCTTCATGGTGGTAACCTTCTCTGCAGCAATCGGGAGTGTCGCGCTGATCACCTCGGGCACGAGTTTCAAAGTTAGGGAAGCACTGATTTAATCCCACATGGCCGCGACATCGGCTTTGCGGGATGGAATGCACAGAGCAAGGTGACGCTGAGGGTCGTTCCCTTGGCTAGCCTTGCGACAATGCAGGCCGCCCGTAAAGCCATGTCCCGTATGGGTTGCGACCAAATTGCGCGCACGCTGTGTTGCACCCCTCGCCAGGGAGAATGACCCCTGGCCTTCGGGATGCGCCTTGCGATCATCACAATTTGGTCTGCAACGCGGCTCATGGCGGATTCAATCAGTGCTTCCTTAAGGTAATTCAATACAAAAGTAAGGATGGAAGGTAGAGGTACAGGTACAGGTACAGTGATCGCCAGCCCTCACTCGCCAAGCCGGCAATGCCTTTGCGGCAATAGGTCGCAATGGCCGCAACGCTAGCGACCACCAATGTGGGATGGTTATGCAAAAAATTAACCGCCTTCAATCTTGTGTCGACTACTGCCAGTGGGGTTTGCCAGCGCCCAGTTAATTCGGCAACATCCTTACGCTGTGAGTCAATTTTATTTAGCAGGTTACAGCGTCGATCAGCGAGGATTACAAGTCGCTTATTCATGGCGGAGGGGAAAGTCGAATACCGTCACCTGTTAATTCAGCCAGGCTGGCAGAAAATAGTTTGGTCTGTTCCTTTGTCACGCGGCGCAATATGTTCCATACGAAGGATCCCGCAATGAAATACCGCGCAGTAAAGCCGGCCAACACCAGCAATCTTCTGCTTCCCCATGACATCACCACAAAAAATACAGTCAGCAAAGCCCTGAGCATGTTACAAATTCCCAGTTACTAACAAAATCAGCAGAACAATCAATACCAGCCCGAGTCCACCGCTTGGTCCATATCCCCATGTGCGACTGTGAGGCCAAACAGGAATTACACCGATCAGCATCAATACCAGAATAATTAAAAGAATTGTTCCTAATGACATGTTGTTTCTCCTTGTGATATTAGTAAAAAGACATCCCGGTATCACCCTCTGCTGCAAATGTCTGGTAATTTATTAACGTATGGAGCGATGTTCACATTTTCGTCTGCGATGACGATTTCAACCTGACTTCGAGATTACGCACCGCTTTAACCGGAGGGACTGAATGCAACCTGTCCAGATAATTTAAAAATTTAAACAGTTGCCAGCATCAAATCTGCTTTCCCGTTCCGTCTTTTGCCAAGTCACAGATTTCCTGAATTTTTCCGGCAAGCATTTCGCGTTTGCCTATGATTACATCAAGAGGATTGCCGCAAAGCCTGCCCCACTGCAATCTGATATTTCCCTTGAATTGTTTCCAATTCCCTTCAATAAGAGCCATGTTCATTTTTATTTCCTTTTCTTGAGAAGACTAAATTAACTACTCGTCATGCACCGAACTGAGGTGTAACAGCCGTTCAGTATCGATATGTTTGCCAGATTATCGTGAGATACCTGTCCCGTCTGTACGCTGGCGCACAATCAGCGCTCCGATCACTGACTGGCACGCACTAACCGCACATAGAAGGAGTTACTACGGCCGCCGCCGTAGACGTTGCCATTGCCGAAAAAGACGAGCCACGCGACGGCCGGGAAACCGATATACGGCGAAGACGACCAAAACCAACTTGCTGGCGTAACCGGAAAAGCTGTGGGGTCAATGGCCGGGTTGATGCGGCTTCTGTCGGCAATGCTGGCCAGATCTTTTACATTCGGCAAACGCCAGGCGAGACCAGTACTGCTGGATTGGGTTGCAGCCCGCTCTAAGGCCGCCTCGTGGGTAAACGTGCTGGCGACACCGGCGCAGGTTGACCCATCCCAGTCCATGTCCTCGGCACAGCGCCGCCAGATCAGTCGCGTTTTTTGATCGGTAACTTCGCTGCCATCGGCGGAGATAATATAGGGTTCGGCGGACGCCGCAACAGGCAGGATGCCCAGCAGGCAAGTAAAACAGAGGGCGACGAGTTGTGCGGTTTTCATACGGTTACTTCTTCTATAATCGAGCCAATATCTGACACCGTTCGCACTATTTCACTTTTGGCCACGATCCTCCGTGGGTTAGCGCACATTAAAGGAATATTTTTTTGGGGTATGACGGGTATGGCAAGGATGCGATGGCCGATCCGACCGATGTTTCAAGGCGAAGCGCATTTTGGACGTATCGCGGGCATCTGCCGCTACGGATGCCCCAAACTCATCCGCCGCATGGTCGAGGCGATGGTCGCGCGCGGGAGATGGATGCGTGTGGTTCGACTGTCCCACCACGAACGGGTTGGATTATTGTCGTTTCTATGTGGAGTTGGAATTAGTTGGCCTGTTAAATGTTTCTTTCTTTGGGTATTGATAATGGTCAAAGCGGTTGCGGCAAATTATATTTTTGCGCATAACGTTTGAACTTAGCGGAAGGCTCAAGCGCAGATAATACCTTCCGTCCCATAAGCGCGTCCTGCCAGCTTTGCCCTTTCTCCTGCCGGAAACAGGATAACACCGCCATACCAGAAGCTGCTACGCGCCCCAATCACTGACTAGCACGCACCAACCGCACATAGGCCGTGTCGTTACCGCTTTTGAGGTCAACATCGCCATCTTTGGAAAGAACGAACCATGCGCGCGTGGGAGGCTTGCCAATGACAGGCGAAGCAGACCAAAACGCAGAGGACGAGGAGGACAAGGGTGTAGCCGGGAAAGCCGTTGGGTCGATCACAGGGTTGTTACCGCTACTGTCGGCGATACTGGAAAGTTCATTTATATTCGGCAAGCGCCAGTCGATTCTAAAGTCTTTGGTCTGAGCTGCGGCGGTCTGGGCTGCGGCCTGCTCCAAGGCGGCCTCGTGGTTAAACTTGCTGGCAACACCAGCGCAGGTTGCACCATTCCAGTTCATACCCTCAGCACAGCGCCGCCAGATCAGACCCGTTTTTTGGTCGGTGACTTCGCTGCCATCGGCAGAAATGGTATAGGGTTGAGCGGATGCTGCGACAGGCAGGATGCCCAGCAGGCAAGTGAGAAACAGTGTGGCGAGAGGTGCAGTTTTCATATAGTTACCTCTTCTATTATTGATGGTGCATTGAGGGATGAGCGATAGACTCCCTCAGGCGATGCACGAAGTACGCGGTGCAGCCGGATAGTGTCATATAAACAGGAGCACAGGCGGCAAGGATGAGGAGACGATGCGTTGTTGTTGCCGATTCATCGGCTTTGCAACCGTCTTTTGATTGCTTAGTGGGATGGCTATAACCAATGACTTGCATAGCGTCCTTTGACAACCTAGCGGAATGGCTAGTAGTTATATCAGTTGTTTCACTCAGGAGCCGGAAACGAAGCCAACAGCGTGTGTTGTTGGGGCTTTAGCCCCCTTACAACCACGGCGTACTCCTTGGCGGGTACACTGTGATCGTTTTTATCAGGATATTGGAATTAGTTGGCATGCTAAATGTTCCTTTCTTTTGGTATTGATAATGGTCAAAACGGTTGCGGAAAATAGAAGTGGTTCCGTTCGTTTGGACAGAATTTCTTGTTCCCCCCTGCCGGAGACAGGAAAACACCGCCATACTAGGCCGCTACACGACCTAATCACTGGCTGGTACGTACCAACCGCACATGATAAATGTTGTCTTGGTGCCTGGTGGTGGCGTTACCATTGTAAAAAGCGGCTCTCCAAGTGCCAGGAGAGTTACCAGCGCCGGGAGTGGCAGACCAGAACAAACCAACTGGCGTAGCTGGAAAAGCTTTCCGACGGATTGATGAAGATTTTTTGTCGGCAATGCTTAAAAGCTCTTTTATATTTGGCAGGCGCCATGCAATGCCAGTGTTGCTGGCTTGAGTGGCGGCTTGTTGCAAGGCCTCCTCATGGGTAAATTTGCTGGCTGTTCCCGTGCAAGTGCCGCCGCTGAACACCATGCCCTCAGCGCAGCGCCGCCAGATCAACCCCGTTCTTTGGTCGGTGACTTCTCTGCCATCAGCAGAAATGGAATAGTGCGAGGCGATTGCCGTGACAGGCAAGATGCCAAGCAGACAAGTAAAACAGAGAACGGCTAGTTGTGCAGTTTTCATATAATTACCTTTCAGATAGTTCGTTAATAGATGTGCGGTAGATTCTTTACCAATATATGCAAAACAAATTTATAAAATCCATATCTATACAAGTGTATGATTTAATTTAACTTGCAGCCTTAATTTTACCAACATTACAACTTTGTCTATGACGGTAGTAGGGTTCTTAAAGTTCCATAGCCAACCATTTTGATCAGGAGCGCCATAAGTTGTGTATGCGTCAGAGTAATTATTGTGATAATGATGAAGCAACCAAAAAAGGAGCCTGACCCTGAGGTTTCCCCACGAATCACGCTCCTTGCATCGCGTGACTGATAGCCTCCGTAGCTTGTCGTCGCAGGGTCTGCAAATA
>JAKFXW010000148.1 GCA_021731185.1 Gallionellaceae bacterium | reverse complement strand
TTCCAGTTTCCGATAAAAAGGAGCACAAGGCGGCAAGGATGAGGCGACGAAGACAGTACATTTGAGTACGGCTAGGAGCCGAAGACGAAGGTAACACAGTGATCGTTTTTATCGGGAATTGGAATTAATGCAGCAATAAGGATTGCTTCACCGCAACAGCACAAATGGACATAAGCGAACCCGGCAACATGCCCAACACCAACAAAGCCAGCCCGTTGATCGAAATAAGCAAGCCGCTGCCTGGCTGTACAGAGATCGTGGCATGGCTTTCAGGCGCATCGAAATACATGAGCTTGACGATACGCAAGTAATAGAACGCACCGATCAGGGAGAACAAAACCGCGATGATAGCCAATGGAATATATCCAGCACTGACCGCCGCCTGCAACACGGAAAATTTGGCGTAGAAACCCACCGTCGGCGGTACGCCAGCCATGGAGAACATCAACAGCAATGTCATAAAGGCCAGCCACGGACTGCGCTGATTCAGGCCTTTAAAATCATTAAGGTTATCTGCCTCAAACCCTTCGCGGGACAGCAACATAATCATGCCAAAGCTGCCCAAGCTCATCAACACATAAACCACTGCATAAAACATAGCCGAGCCGTAACCTTCAAGGCCGCCACTGATTATGCCAAGCAGCAAAAATCCCATATGTGCGATGGTTGAGTAGGCCAGCATACGTTTCAGATTAGTCTGCGCGATTGCTACGATATTGCCGAGTGCCATCGACAGCACAGAAAGAATAATCAACATGCCAGACCAATGCATCAACAGCGGTTGCAAGCCTTCTACCAATATACGCATCACAAATGCGAACACCGCCAGCTTGGGCGCGGAGCCAATCAGCAGTGTGACTGCTGTGGGCGCACCATGGTAAACGTCCGGCACCCACATATGAAAAGGCACTACGCCTAACTTGAAAGCCAACCCTGCCACCACAAATACCAGTCCGAATACCAATAAGTTTTTATCCGCCGCACCGCGCGTAATAACGTCCGAGACCGCTTTCACCTCTAACGTTCCTGTTGCGCCATACAACATGGATATTCCATACAGTAACAAGCCTGAGGCCAACGCACCCAGAATAAAATATTTCATGGCCGCTTCAGTGCTGATAGCTGAATCACGTTGTAATGCCACCATTGCGTACAAGCTCAACGCCAATAATTCCAAGCCCATATATAAACTCAGGAAATGGCTGGCGGAAATCATTACCATCATGCCCAGCAAGGCGAATAACGACAACACCATGAACTCGCCAGTAAACAAGCCGCGCACCATCAGATAAGTGCGTGAATACACCAACACCATAGACATGGACAAATAGCTTAACAGCTTAAGCACATCTGACATCAGATCATCCACAAACATATTATTGAATAAATGCACGACACCTGGCTGGTAGGTAGATACCGTCAGGAAGGCGCAACCGAACAGGGTAATCTGCACCAGCAAATAAGTTGGCGTTTTGCCTAGACTGGTGACGAATAAGTCCACAATCAAAATAGTGCACGCCATCACCAGCAGAAATATTTCTGCATAGAGCGGGGACAGGGTGGCTAGATAATCCATAGATTCCTCATTAAAGCTTGGGTCGTGCCACATGCACGAGCAAGTCACTTACGGATACGTGCATCACTTCGCTGAACGGCAAGGGGTACAGCCCCATTCCCAACACAGCCGCTGCCAAGATAGAGCACACTAATATTTCCCGCCCATTCACATCGGTTAATTGTTCGACGTGATGATTGGTAACTGCGCCAAAAATCACCCGCTTGACCATCCACAAGGTATAAGCTGCGCCAAAGATAAGCGTGCTAGCGGCTAGCAGCGCATACCAGAAATTGACCTTGACTGCCCCCATGATGACCATGAATTCACCGACGAACCCGCTGGTGCCAGGCAACCCCACGTTAGCCATTGCGAAGAGTACAAAGAATGCGGCGAACACCGGCATCTTGTTGGCGACTCCGCCATAGTCCGCAATGTTGCGTGAGTGCATACGGTCATACATCACACCGATACATAAAAAGAGTGCGCCGGACACAAAGCCATGCGAAATCATTTGCAACAATGCGCCCTCTACCCCATACGAGTTAAAAATAAATAAACCCAGCGTCACGAATCCCATATGCGAAACCGAGGAGTACGCCACCAGTTTTTTCATGTCGGTTTGTACCAAAGCTACCAGCGCGATATACACCACGGCAATCAGCGACAATGCGATCATGACACCAGCTAATTCACGGCTCGCATCAGGCACGATAGGCATGGAGAAACGAATAAAGCCGTATGCCCCGACCTTAAGCATGATCGCCGCTAATATGATTGAGCCACCAGTGGGCGCTTCAACGTGTGCGTCCGGTAACCAGGTATGCACCGGAAACATTGGTACCTTGACGGCAAAGGCCATGAAGAACGCAATGAAAATCAGAATCTGCGCGGTGAGTGGAATAGCAACCTTATGATAATCCAGTATAGAAAAGCTACCGCCGGACTGATTGTAAAGATAGAGCAAGGCGATCAGCATCAGCAGCGAGCCAAGCAGGGTATACAGAAAAAACTTCACGGCGGCATACACGCGGTTTGCGCCGCCCCACACCCCGATAATAATAAACATCGGGATCAACATCGCCTCCCAGAATACGTAAAACAGAACCGCATCCAGCGAAGCAAACACGCCATTTATCAATCCTGACATTATCAGGAATGCAGCCATGTATTGTGCGACACGCTTCTCTATAACCTTCCAACTCGCTATTACAACCAAGGGGGTGAAAAAGCTATTGAGCAGAATGAACAGCACTGATATGCCATCTACGCCGAGGTGATAGTGAATGTTGTAGCGGGTAATCCAGTCGTGTATTTCGACGAACTGCATGGCGCTGGTGGTCTTATCGAAACCGGTAAATAACGGGATGGTCACAATGAATCCAAGAATTGCGCCTAACAGTGCAAGAATTCTGGCAAGCGGAGCATTGCGATCGCCACCCGTCGCCATAATCAGTCCCCCGAAAAGGATGGGCAACCAGATCGCAACACTTAATATAGAAAATCCAAAAATCATGCTGTTATTCATCCAAATATATTGTGATCAAAATATTTTGACCTGCTTCATTCAAACCAATGCCGTATGGTCAGCAGTACGAATACCCCGATAATCATAAAAAATGCGTAATGGTAAATATATCCCGTCTGTATGTTACGCATCACTCCTGAGAACGCACCAACCAAACGTGCTGTGCCATTCACCATGACGCCGTCTATCAGTTTTATATCGCCAAATTTCCACAAAAAGCTGCTGAGCCCGCGTGTACCGCCAGCAAAAAACCAGTCATTAAAGCGATCAAAATAGTATTTATTGTCCAGCACGGTATACAGAAAGTCGAAGCGGTGCTTGAGCATTTCCGGGATATCTGGACGCTTCATATAAAAAAGCCAGGCAGTCAACACGCCTGCCACAGCCAGCCAAAAGGGTAACGTACCGAATGCGTGCAAGGCCATGCTCATGGGATGCTCGATAATTTCATGCTGTAAAGTTTTGGCCAGCACCTGTAGCTGATGCACCTCAGCGACATAAATAGAATCGCCAAAATATCCTAAATGTAATAACTGATCGAAAGCCAGTGCGCCTATTCCTACAGAAGGGATCGCCAGCAAGATCAATGGGAGCGTCACCACCCACGATGTTTCATGCGGTTTTTCTCCAGGAGCCAATCCCTGATGATGGTCGTGCTGCGAGTGTTTTTTGCCAAACCGTTCTGCACCATGAAATACCAAAAAATACAAACGGAATGAATAAAAAGCAGTTACAAAAACGCCCGCCACCACCGCAAAGTAAGCGAAGCTGGCACCGGGTAGCTGCGATAAATAAACCGCTTCAATGATGCTTTCCTTGGAATAGAAGCCTGATAAAAATGGCGTACCGATCAAAGCAAGCGAGCCGATCAAAAATGTGATCCAGGTAATCGGCATGTATTTACGCAAGCCGCCCATCTGGCGTATGTCCTGCACATGATGCATGGCGATAATTACTGAACCAGCCGCAAGGAACAGCAGCGCTTTGAAGAAGGCATGGGTCATCAAGTGGAAAATCGCCACCGAGTAAGCGGAAGCGCCCAGTGCTACGGTCATGTAGCCGAGTTGTGACAGGGTGGAATAGGCAATCACGCGCTTGATGTCTGTTTGAATGATTCCCAAAAACCCCATGAACAGCGCGGTAATTGCGCCGATAACCATCACAAATGAAAGTGCTGTTTCTGATAACTCAAACATCGGCGACATGCGTGCTACCATGAAAATACCTGCCGTTACCATAGTAGCTGCGTGGATTAATGCAGAGATTGGCGTGGGGCCTTCCATGGAATCCGGCAACCACACATGCAAGGGAAACTGTGCTGATTTACCCATTGCGCCGATGAACAAGAGTATGCAAATCGCACTCATTAAATTCCACGATACTCCGGCAATCGGTGCCATATCCTTGGCATGGCTGGCAGCATCGTTAAATACTGTTTGATAATCCAGAGTGCCGAATACCATAAACACTAAACCTATGCCCAACAGAAATCCAAAGTCACCCACACGATTAACCAGAAAGGCTTTTAGGTTGGCGTAAATGGCGGTGGGGCGCGTATACCAGAAGCCGATCAGCAAATAGGAAACCAACCCAACCGCTTCCCACGCAAAAAACAATTGCAGAAAGTTGTTGGACATGACCAACATCAACATGGAAAAAGTAAACAGCGCAATGTAGCTGAAAAAACGCTGATATCCGGCATCGTCTTTCATATATCCGATGGTAAAGATGTGTACCATCAGTGAGACGAAGGTCACCACCAGCATCATCAGAACCGTCAATCGATCGATCATGAAGCCGACTTCAAGCCGTGCATCGGTAGTGGTCAGCCAAGTATAAACCGTACCATTAAATGTATTTCCGGCCATGACATCTTGAAAAATTAACACCGATGCGACAAAGGACACAAACACCATAAAAATGGTGATGCGATGTGTCCAGGCGCGACCCAACACATGGCCGAGCAGCCCGGCGAGAATTGCGCCCAGCAATGGCGCAAGTGGAACCAGCAAGTAGAGATTTTGCATATTACTCATGCACGATTAACCTTTCAAGCTACCAATATCATCCACGTTAATGGTGCGCAGATTGCGGAACAGCACAATCAGAATCGCCAGACCAATTGCGGCTTCTGCGGCAGCGACTGTCAATATAAAAAATACAAATACCTGCCCAGCCAAATCATCCAGATAGCGCGAGAATGCGATGAAGTTGGTGTTAACCGCCAATAACATCAGCTCGATGGACATCAGCAATACGATTATATTTTTACGATTGAGGAATATCCCGACTACACCAATCGCAAACAAAATCGCCCCGAAAACCAGATAATGCGCCAAACTCAAACTCAGCATGTCTCATCCTTTTTTGATGCATTCTTAAATTCTTATAACTCAATCGCCAGTACAACCTAAATCTTTCAGCATTCAGCACTTTGTATGCAGTCTGGCTGCTTTATGTTTCTTTCTGCCCGGATGCATCTTTGTAGCCTGATACTTCTTGATAACCAGACGGCATGGGGATGACGCGGATGCGGTCTGCTTTTTTCACCCCGACCTGCTGTGCTACGTCTTGCGATTTCGCATCCTTGCGATGCCGCAGGGTCAGCGCAATCGCCGCGATGATGGCCACCAGAAGTACAATCGCCGCCAACTCAAACGGATACACATAATCGGTGTAGATTACACGTCCCAATTCTTTAGTATTGCTATGATTGGCCGCATGCTTGGTGATCGCCACGCCCGTTTCCATCGCTGAACGATTACCCACCACCACGACCATTTGTATGACCATTACTATGGCCAAGGTCACACCGAATGGAAACCAGCGCCAAAACCCTTCGCGCATCTTGGCGATATTGATATCCAACATCATCACCACAAACAAAAATAACACCATAACCGCACCGACATAAACCAACACCAGAGTGATAGCTAAAAATTCTGCTTCCAGCAACAGCCAGATACCTGCTGAGCTGACAAATGCCAACACTAGAAACAGTGCGGCATGCACCGGACTGCGCACCGTGATGACCGATATTGCAGACAATACCGCCATAGCTGCAAACATATAAAAAACCAATGTATCGAAACTCATACTCATGCCCTAAAGTGCTTACCTGTACTTCGCATCTGCCGCTTTGTCGCGGGCAATCTGCTTTTCATGTTTATCGCCCATTGCCAGCAACATAGGTTTGGTGTAATACAAATCGCCACGTTTCTCACCGTGGTATTCAAAAACACGTGTTTCTACAATCGCATCAACCGGGCAGGACTCTTCGCATAAGCCGCAGAAAATGCACAAAGTCATGTCGATGTCATACCGTGTCGTGCGCCGTGTACCGTCAAGACGCTCCTCTGATTCAATCGCGATGGCTAACGCGGGGCAGACCGCCTCGCACAACTTGCAACCGATGCAGCGTTCTTCACCATTTTCATAACGACGCAAGGCATGTAAGCCACGAAAGCGATAGCCCTGCGGTGTTTTTTCCTCGGGGAATTGCACCGTAATTTTGCGCGAGAACAAATAGCGCCCGGTCAAGGCCATGCCTTTGAGTAACTCAATCAGCAAAAAAGATTTAAAAAAACCTATCATTTTTTCCATTATTCCCTCACCACAACCAATAGGGTGTTTGCATCCACACGCCTATCACCACCAACCAAACGAGCGTAATCGGAATCAATATTTTCCAACCCAGGCGCATCAATTGGTCATAACGATAACGCGGGAAAGTCGCGCGAAACCACAGAAAAAGAAAAAGTATAAAAGACATTTTGCCGAGCATCCAAAAAATGCCGGGGATGTGATCGGTCAATTCACCTAACAGTGGCAAGCCATGAAATGGATTGAGCCAGCCGCCCAGAAACAGCAGCGCGGTGAGTGCTGCAATCAAGATCATATTGGCGTATTCGGCCAACATGAATAGTCCGAATCCCATGCCTGCATATTCGACGTGGAAACCCGCAACAATTTCAGATTCACCTTCAACTGTATCAAAAGGAGAACGGTTGGTTTCAGCTACGCCCGCAATAAAATAAACAATCAACATCGGGAACAGCGGAATGAAATACCAACCCAGCATGCCCATTTCGCTTTGTTGTCCATGCACAATGTCGCCCAGATTCATGCTGCCGGAAACCATCAGCACACACACCAGCGCGAATCCCATGGGGATTTCATATGACACAATTTGCGCGGCCGAGCGTAACGATCCCAAAAATGCATATTTGGAATTGGATGCCCAGCCCGCAATAATCACGCCGTAAACGCCCAGCGAAGTCATGGCCAAAATATACAACAAGGCCGCGTTCACATCGGCCAAAACGATTCCGTCAAAAATCGGTACCACCGCCCACGCCACCAAAGCTGGCACTAAAGCTAAAACCGGGGCGGCAATAAATAGAAATTTATTGGCGCCTGTTGGAATAATAATTTCCTTGAGCAGCAATTTGATACCGTCTGCCAAGGGTTGCAACAAACCAAAATAGCCAACGCGATTAGGGCCGATACGCGCCTGCACATAACCGATAACTTTGCGCTCTGCCAAAGTAATATAGGCGACACTGCCAAATATGGGCAATACGATGACGAGGATTTTCACCAGCGTCCAAATTGGCAGCCACAGCACGCCCAAATAGCCGTTGCCTAATTCATGCACTGTTTGTAGCAGCTCTGTCATGCGCGCTCCACCGTCACCGTTCCAAACATCGCACCCAATTTCGCCGTTGCCGCATGCCCTGCAGCCAGCCGCACCACACCCTTCGGCAATTTATTATCTGCGCGTGCAGTGAGTCGGATGCTGCCTTGACCTTGACTGATCTTAACTTGATCACCGGTCTTCACACCCAGCTTGGAAAATTCTTCGCCATGCATCATCACCACCGGTTCAGCAGCATCTGCCGTAGCTTGTAGCGGCGTAGAGCGGCGTACAACCGCGTCGGCAGCATAAATCGGTACATCGCTGACACGCTGTAAACCAGTTTGGACATTGTCCCCTTGTGAGATAGCTGATGTTGGGAGCGTAATGCTTAACCCAGCATTGTTCAGCCTGCTCGCAATGTCTACTCCTGCCAACGCCTCATCACGCACGGCTTCGCTGCTATCCTGATCGAATCCAGGTATATCCAGAAGATTACCCAATACGCGCAATATTTTCCAAGCCGGCCGCGCCTCACCCAATGGCTGCACGACCCCTTTAAAACTTTGCACGCGTCCTTCGGTGCTGATAAAAGTGCCGGAAGTTTCTGTAAACGGCGCGATAGGCAATAGCACATCGGCATAATCCAGCGCATTGTGTTTGTATGCACTGAGGGCAACTACCATATCTGCGGCGCGCATGGCTGCCATAGCTTGCTGCGGATTGTGCGTATCCAGGTCAGCTTCTACATTTAGCAAAATATAAGCTTTGCGGGGTGATGCCAACATCGTTGCAGCATTCATACCGGGTTTGGCTACAGGGGTTTTATTCGCTGATAAATGCGGAACGGCTTGGGCTAAATAGCCGCCTACACTATTGGCAGCTTCGCCCAAAAACCCAAACTTGCCGCCGCACAATGCGGCGATTTGTTGCGCTAAGGAATGCAGTTGCACAGCCTGTGGATGTTGCTGTGCAAAATTTCCCAATAGGATTGCGACACGTTCGCCACTGGCTAAACTCGCTGCAATTTTAGCTGCTGGACTCGCAGGCGCGGCGGCTGGATTGGCTTGTTTGATCTGCGCCCCACGAGGGGACAATGTCAGAGCCTGCAATATCTGGGTCAGTACCGTCACCATATCAGTTGGCGCAACAATGGCTTTGTTGGTTACGGCCATCAGCAAATCATCGTCAGCGGCATGTAACACATTCAATTGCGCGCCCTTCCTGATAGCGTGTCGCACACGCGCAGCCAGCAGGGGTTGATCTTTACGCAGGAAGCTGCCGACTAATAAAAAGCGATCGCATTTATTAATATCCGCAACCGCCATTCCCAACCATGGCACACCTGCCTGCTTGCCATCCGCACTGAAATCGGATTGGCGCAAACGAAAATCCACATTATTGCTGCCCAGACCACGCACCAATTTCTGTAATAGATACAATTCTTCCAAAGTGGAGTGAGGTGTAGCAAGCGCGGCGATGTGCTCCGCACTGGATGACTCTTTTACCTGACGCAGACCATTGGCTACATATTCCAATACAGTTTGCCATTCCACTTCTATCCACTGCCCATCCTGCTTGAGCATAGGCTTGGTTAAACGATCTGTAGAGTTCAGCCCTTCGTAGCTGAAGCGATCTTTATCTGACAACCAGCATTCATTGATCGCCTCGTTCTCGCTCGGCAAGACGCGCATCACGCGATTATTTTTTACCTGTATGGTGAGATTGGAACCCAAACCATCATGCGGACTCACCGACTTGCGCCGTGATAATTCCCATGTTCTGGCGCTGTAGCGGAAAGGTTTGCTGGTCAATGCGCCCACTGGGCAAAGGTCTATCATATTGCCGGATAATTCCGAATCCACCGTGCCCGATAGAAAGCTCATAATCTCGGCATGTTCGCCACGGAATGCCTGCCCTAATTCCATCTCGCCGCCAATTTCAATACCGAATCGCACGCAGCGCGTGCAGTTGATGCAGCGACTCATTTCTTCAGCCGCCACCAAGGGGCCAATGTCTTTGGCCATGACCACGCGCTTTTCTTCCTGATAGCGCGATGCGCTGCCGCCATAGCCCACAGCCAAATCCTGCAACTCACACTCGCCGCCTTGATCGCATATCGGACAATCGAGCGGATGATTAATCAACAAAAATTCCATCACGCCTTTTTGCGCTTTCACGGCCTGCGCCGATGCGGTCTGAACTTTCATCCCTTCAGCAACGGGCGTGGCACAGGCAGGTAAAGGCTTGGGTGCTTTCTCAACTTGCACCAGACACATGCGGCAGTTAGCCGCGATGGATAGTTTTTTGTGATAACAAAAATGCGGGACATAAATGCCCAGACGGTTGGCTGCTTCGATTACCGAAGTGCCGCTTTCTACCGCAATATTTTTGCCGTCAATTTCAAGATTTATCATTACTCACCTTTTAGGCCTGATTTTCCATCGCTAAACTAGGCAACGTTTATGCTCAATGTGGTGCTCGAATTCGCTGCGGAAATGTTTGAGAAATCCCTGTACTGGCCAAGCCGCTGCATCACCTAACGCACAAATGGTGCGACCCGCAATGTTCTCGCATAAATCCAGCAATAAATCCAAATCTTCTGGTCGTCCCTGCCCCGTTTCAATTCGATGCACGATGCGATACAGCCAGCCCGTACCCTCGCGGCACGGCGTGCATTGCCCGCACGATTCTTCAAAATAAAAATAAGACAAGCGCTCCAATGCGCGCACCATGCAAGTGGTATCGTCCATCACAATGATCGCGCCTGTACCCAACATCGATCCGGCTTTGACAACCGAGTCATAATCCATGTCCAGATCCATCATGATCTCGCCAGTTAGTACGGGCATGGAAGAGCCGCCTGGAATGCAGGCTTTCAACTTGCGCCCACCGCGCATTCCGCCCGCCATTTCCAGGAGTTTTTTGAATGGCGTGCCGAGCGGCACTTCAAAATTACCTGGATTATTGACATGACCGGAAATGGAAAACAGTTTGATGCCGCCATTGTTAGGCTTGCCCAACTCTAAAAATTTCTGCCCGCCGTTATTGATGATGTAAGGAATGCTGGCGAAGGTTTCAGTATTGTTGATCGTGGTGGGCTTGCCATACAAGCCAAAGCTGGCGGGGAACGGCGGCTTAAAGCGCGGCTGACCTTTTTTACCTTCCAGTGATTCGAGCAACGCTGTCTCTTCACCACAAATATACGCGCCATAGCCCAAGTGGTTATGTAAATCAAAATTGAAGTCGCTGCCTAATATCTTGTCACCTAAATAGCCCGCCGCACGCGCTTCATCACAGGCTGCTTCCATGCGCTCATAAGATTCAAAAATCTCGCCATGCACATAGTTATAACCCACCTTCACGCCCATGGTGTACGCCGCTATAGCCATGCCTTCAATCAAAATATGCGGGTTGAAGCTCAGAATATCGCGATCCTTAAACGTGCCGGGTTCGCCCTCATCCGAATTGCAAACCAGATATTTATCACCCTGATAATTACGTGGCATGAAGCTCCATTTCAAGCCAGTCGGAAATCCTGCGCCGCCACGACCACGCAAGCCAGAGGCTTTCACCTCTGCGATGATGGCATCCGGGGTCATTTTTTCGGCCAGGATTTTTCGCAAAGCCTGATAACCGCCCACACTTAAATAATTCGCCAGCGTCCACGGCTTTTCAAATTGCATGGTATTGAGAAGGATAGGCGCGCCCATTACTTGTTCAGCTCCAGCAGTAATTGATCGAGTTTCGCGGGAGTCAATCGCCCGCAAGTTTTCTTATTATTCACCATCAGCACTGGCGCTTCATCACACACGTTTTGACACTCCCCTGCACGCAGGCCAAATTTACCATCGGCAGTTACTTCGCCTGATTCGATACCCAACTTGTTTTTTATGTGATGCATGATGTCATCCGAACCCACTAATTGGCAGGAGAGATTTGTGCATACCGTCAGGGTGTGGCGACCCATCGGTTTGAGATTGTACATATTATAAAAAGTAGCTACCTCATAGACCGACATCTGCGGCATGGACAAATAGACCGCCACGTCAGCCATATCATCATTGCTAATCCAACCTTTTTCGTCCTGCACAAATCGCAACGCTGCCATCACAGCAGATTGCTTTTGATTAGCAGGATATTTTTTTAATTCGCGATTGATTTTGGCCTGAATTTGTTCGGATAACATTTAACGATCAACCTCTCCAAAAACGATGTCTTGTGTACCAATAATTGCGACTACGTCGGCGATCATGTGGCCGCGCACCATCTCATCCAACCCTGCAATATGCGGAAAGCCCGGGGCGCGAATTTTCATGCGATAAGGCTTATTCGCCCCATCCGAAATCAAATAAATACCGAACTCCCCTTTAGGATGCTCGACCGCTGCATAAGCTTCACCTTCTGGTACATGCATACCCTCGGTAAATAGCTTGAAGTGATGAATCAACTCTTCCATGTTTTGCTTCATCGACCCGCGCTTGGGCGGCGCAATTTTGAAATTATCAATGATGACCGGGCCAGGATTTTTACGTAACCAATCCACACACTGCGCGATGATACGATTGGCCTGACGCATTTCTTCCACGCGCACCAGATAGCGATCATAGCAATCGCCCTCGACACCAATCGGTATATCAAAATCCAGACGGTCATACACTTCATATGGCTGATGCTTGCGCAGATCCCACAGCACGCCCGAGCCGCGCAACATAGGGCCGGTAAAACCCATTGCCAACGCATCTTCGGGTGACACCACACCGATGCCCACCGTGCGCTGCTTCCAGATGCGATTGTCGGTTAGCAGCGTTTCATATTCGTCAATAAATCCAGGGAAACGCTTGGTAAAATCTTCGATAAAATCAAGAACGGAGCCCTCGCGGTTCTCATTCATACGCTTCACGGCTTTAGCGTTATGAATTTTAGAAGCCTGATATTGCGGCATAGTGTCAGGTAAGTCTCGGTACACACCACCTGGACGATAATAAGCTGCATGCATACGCGCGCCTGAAACTGCCTCATATACGTCCATCAAATCTTCACGCTCGCGGAAGCAAAACAAAAACACCGTCATCGCGCCAATGTCCAGAGCATGTGCGCCTAACCACAACAGGTGATTCATTGCGCGGGTAATTTCATCAAACATGACGCGAATATACTGCGCACGCAATGGAACCTCGAGACCAACCAGCTTCTCGATCGCCATGACATAAGCGTGCTCGTTACTCATCATGGAAACGTAGTCGAGCCTATCCATGTAAGGCAGTGACTGCAGATACGTTTTATGTTCGGCCAGCTTTTCCGTGGCGCGATGCAACAGGCCAATATGCGGGTCTGCACGCTCGATTACCTCGCCATCCAACTCTAGCACCAGACGTAAAACACCGTGTGCGGATGGGTGTTGAGGCCCAAAATTCATGGTGTAATTTTTTATTTCAGACATGTCAAAAAGCACTCAGCACAGACTAATTTATTTAAGTAAGTTGTGTCCGCAAGACGGTCAAAACTCAAGCTAAAGGAAGAATACTTCAAAACACTTACATTCATTTCATGTGCCCGTAGTGTTCTTCACGAATAATTCGCGGCACCAACTCGCGTGGCTCTACCGTTACAGGCTGGTAGATCACGCGCTTTTGCTCGGGGTCATAACGCATTTCAACATGTCCAGACAACGGGAAATCTTTGCGGAACGGGCTACCAACAAAACCATAATCAGTCAACAAGCGCCGCAGGTCAGGATGTCCACTAAAAATAATGCCGTACAGATCAAACGCCTCCCGCTCAAACCAATTCGCGCTACGCCAAATATCGACCACGGAATTCAACATCGGCATCACATCATCTTCTACAAAAACTCTGACCCGCAAACGCATATTGTTTTTTACTGACAGCAGGTGATAAACCACCGCAAAGCGTGCTGGGTAAAGAGATTTACCCTCGGTAGATTTGTAATATGCGCCACCGATGTTCAAATCGCTACCGTACGTAGAATAGTCCACGCCACACAAATCAATTAATTGTTCAAAATGAAAATGGGGGGCATCACGCAAACGCAAAAATATAGAAGTTAGATCGGCGGCACGTACAACCATTGTCAGCTCACCTAACTTATTATCCAAACTGACAATTTTATCAGCGAATGTTTCGTTTAACTGGGTAGTTAACAAATTTAAATCAGCAGCCATTTCGTTCCTTATACGTGCAATTGTGCCTTAACGCGCAATTGTATTAGTCCGCTTAACTTTATTTTGCAATTGGATAATGCCGTACAGCAAAGCCTCTGCAGTGGGAGGGCAACCGGGTACATACACATCTACTGGTACGATGCGATCACACCCACGCACTACAGAATAGGAGTAATGGTAGTAGCCGCCGCCATTGGCGCAGGAACCCATGGAGATGACCCAGCGCGGCTCGGTCATTTGGTCGTAAACCTTGCGTAGTGCGGGTGCCATTTTATTGCACAGCGTTCCCGCTACGACCATAACATCCGATTGGCGCGGGCTGGGTCTGAACACCACGCCGAATCGATCTAAATCATAACGCGAAGCACCTGCATGCATCATTTCCACCGCGCAGCAGGCCAAACCAAAAGTCATCGGCCACATCGATCCAGTGCGTGCATAGTTAATCAGCACATCCGCAGTTGTGGTGACAATGCCTTTTTCGAGAACTCCTTCTAATCCCATTCCAAGGCCCCCTTCTTCCATTCATAAATAAACCCAATGATGAGGATAAGCAAAAAGATCATCATTGAAATAAATCCGAACAAGCCAATTTCCTTGAGTGCCACCGCCCATGGAAATAGGAATGCAATTTCCAAATCAAACAGAATAAACAGAATTGCAACCAGATAATAACGCACGTCAAATTTCATACGCGCATCTTCAAATGCCTCGAAACCACACTCATACGGTGCCAGCTTAGCATCATACGGGCGATGAGGGGCAACCAGCCTGCTTATGAGAAGCGGTGCTGCACCAACTACCGTTGCTACGATAATGAACAACAGAACAGGAAAATAATTCTCCAACATCTGCAAGCCTCCCATTCACTTGGTGCGTGATCGCACGACAATAACTATTAGGGCATCTCTAAAAATTCACATTTCATCTCAACTGCTGCGTTGCGTAAAAAATTTCTTGCTTACATATCACATATATGCGGCGCGGCGAAATTTTTTCCGCGCCTTACATTTGAGCGAACTCTGAATTTTTAGAGGCACCCTATACACATTAAAATCTGGTGCCGATGAGCAGACTCGAACTGCTACGGCTCTCGCCACTAGCCCCTCAAGCTAGCGTGTCTACCAATTTCACCACATCGGCTTTAAGTAAATTACCGTGCTACTTTCATTTGGGTATTTCTTTAGATTTTGACCCAGGAGCTTCACTGCCAGTCGAATGAACCGGGCTTGCTGAGCTTGCTGGACTTGCCGAAATAGGCGCAGATTCAGGAGTGCTAATTACCTGCCGATCCATAACCCCCTGCTGCTGCGAAGGGTTGGCATACAAATAAGTCAGCGACAAGCTGGTAATAAAAAGTACTGTTGCAACGACAGCCGTACTACGGCTCAAGAAATTAGCCGACCCTCCTGAGCCAAACACGCCACCTGCCGAACCAGTACCGAACGCTGCGCCCATATCCGCACCCTTACCGTGCTGCATCAGCACCAGGCCTATCAGCACCACTGCTGCAACTATATGTATTCCCCAAACAACAGTTTCCACAGACTTCCCCACCCAAAATTAATCTTGATCGATACTAACATGCCACATCAAGTTGCCAATCCATTTGACCAAACTTTACATTAACCAGGCTTTTACAATCTCTTTAAATTAGCCTGCTCCTGCCTTGCAAATACCCCTGCCTTACAAATACCTAGGAATTCTTCCGCAACTAATGACGCGCCACCGATCAAACCACCATCAATATCCGGCATACCGAACAATTCAGATGCATTTGTCGCCTTGACGCTGCCACCATAAAGAATCCGTAACTCTTGCGCGATTTTCGCGTCCAATTTTGCCATGCGCTGCCGTATAAAATGATGCACCGACTGCGCCTGTTCAGGGGATGCTGTCCTACCAGTACCTATGGCCCAAACTGGTTCATACGCAAACACCGCATTACGCAAAGCCTGCACCCCTGCCAACTCAATAACTATATCAATTTGCTCGGCCACAACCGCTTCAGTTTCACCCGACTCACGTTGCGCCAATGTTTCACCTACACACAATATCGGAATTAATCCTGACTGTTGTGCTGCTACAAATTTCTCTGCTACTAATTGATTATTTTCACCATAAATCGATCGCCGTTCAGAATGACCTACTATTACATAGCGACAACCAAAATCACGCAACATGGATGCTGCTACCTCACCCGTAAAAGCTCCTTTTTCTAACTGGTGTACATCTTGTGCGCCCCAGGCTACTAAAGTACTGCGGAGCAATTGCTGAGCTTGGTGAAGATAAGGGAAAGGTACGCATATCGCGCAATCAACCGACAGATTCGCCGCCCCACTAGCCACCGCTTTTAACAATGACTCATTCTGCGCCAGCCCACCCACCATCTTCCAATTTCCAACAATCAACTTACGGCGCATCTAGAATAATATTTCAAACTTAAAGAAGGCCGGAATGCTACCTGTGAAAACTCAAACGGTCAATCTTACTCACACAGCTTGTGCAGGCTGCCAACATAACAAGCTAGACTATTCGAAATTGCCGACTCAGCTGTTACCGTTAACAAGCATTTATATTGCGCCAAAACAAAAATGCATACTGGCAACCCAATGTTAATATAAGTGCATCTCAATTAATGGTGTGTGATAAATAATGGCAAATTTTTATTACCAACGCCGCGCGCCAGTGTTTGACACGCTTAAACAAGCATTCCGCCAATGGCTATTCCGCCAAAAAATTGAGCGCGGCATTGTTACGCTTACGCAGCGGCGCATTTTTATTTTACCTACTCGTCGCGGCGTGGGCTTCGGCGTGCTGTTGCTGCTGATGTTGGTGGGGGATATTAATTACGGCTTGAGTTTGGGTTATGTGCTGACCTTTTTGCTCGCCACGATGGCGGTCATGTCTATGCTGTACGCCTTTCGCAACCTGGCTAATTTGCAAGTTCAGGCAGGACATTGCGAAGCGGTATTTGCGGGTGAAATGGCGCAATTCGTTTTTCATTTTCACAACAACAGCAATTTACCGCGCTACCAATTAACCCTCAAAAACCGCAACAATCCTGACGCCACTCCTCAACCCAAAAATATTTCCAAAAAGAAATTTTCTTTTCGCAAGCAAGTCAGCCCTGCAAAAATAAATTTTTCTACCGAGGCCCCACAAGGGGACAATGTCATTTTTGACTTAGCTGCTCAGCAAAATTTAACGGTGAAATTTCCGTTACCCACCTTCACACGCGGCTGGTTGCGTAGCGGCAGGCTCACGCTATATACCGAGTTTCCGTTAGGGCTTTTTCATGCCTGGTCATATTTGCAATTTGATACGCCGTGTCTGGTTTATCCCCATCCTGCCGCACCGCTGCCCTTGCCTGTTCAACATGACAAAGATGGGCTGGGTCTTGCGCAAATTCAAATTAAAGGTGACGAAGATTTTTCCGGGGTACGCGATTACGTCACAGGCGATGCATTGACCCATATTGCGTGGAAAGCCCTGGCGCGCGAGCAGGGTTTGCAGGTTAAGCAATTTAGCGATCAGGCCAGCCAACAAATATGGCTGGATTGGCATTACCTCCCCCATCTCGCTACCGAGGCAAGACTAGCGGTACTTACCCGCTGGGTGCTTACTGCAAATGAACAAAAAATTCGCTACGGATTGCGCTTGCCGCAAATTGAAATTTCCCCTGGCCATGACGAGGGTCATCGCGCAGAATGTCTAAAAGCACTGGCATTGTTCGACCTGTCACCGCAACCAGTATCCACAGCATGAGCAAGCCCGCCAGTAATTTATCTCCGGGTAATTTATCACCCAATCCCACAAGGGGACAATGTAACTTAGCGACCAGGCATTTATCTTTGGCCGCAATTTATGGTTTGATTGCCTGCATTTTTCTGGTGAGCGCACCGCATGTAGCGCATCTGCCGCTATGGGTTAGCGTCCTGACCGCAACGCTGATGATCTGGCGCATTTATCTTGCTTACCAAAACCTGCTGCTGCCTAAACGCTGGCTGCTTACGCTGATTACCCTGGCCAGTATGGTTAGCATATTTCTTACATTCCGCACTCTATTTGGACGTGAAGTCAGCGTGACCTTGCTCATACTGCTAACCACCCTCAAGCTGTTGGAGCTACGCACGCAACGCGATGCGATCGTTACCATTTATCTGGCATGTTTCATCATCATCACCAACTTTTTCTATTCGCAAAGTATGCCAACCGCGCTGTTTATGCTGTTCACCCTGGTGGCAATTTTGACCACCTGGCTGCATCTGCAAACGGGCGATTTAGGCTTTCGCCCGCGACTACGCATGGCGCTCATCCTCTTAGCGCAAGCCATTCCGCTGACTTTAATTTTATTCGTATTATTCCCGCGTGTACCCGGACCGTTATGGGGATTGCCGCAAAATGCTTACTCGACCAGCGGGCTGGACGACACTATGTCGCCCGGCAGCTTGAGCAAATTATCATTGTCCGAAGCGGTCGCCTTTCGCGCACAATTTTCCGCTGCGCCACCGCTGCGCGAGCAAATGTACTGGCGCGGCCCAGTGTTGTGGGCATTTGACGGCAGAACCTGGACAGCGGGCGCTGTCTCGGCTAGCAAACCCGCCACATTGGACACGCTGCAAAATAGTCAGGATTACACCATCACGCTGGAACCGCATAATAAAAAATGGTTATTTGCGCTGGAAATGCCGACAAAAATTTCGATTCCCTCACGTGTGACAGATGACTTTCAAACATTGCTGCCCAACAATGTCATCACCCGCCTGCGCTATACCGCGCAATCCCATCTCGGCTTTCGCGCCAATGCCGAAGAGACTGAGCAACAGTTACAACGCGCGCTCACACTGCCCGCCACTCTCAACCCTCGCGCCCGCGAGCTGGCTGCTGAATGGCGATCCACCTTAAATAATAGTGAAGCCATAGTGCGTGCTGCATTCACTTATTTCAATCGCGAAAAATTTGAGTACACGCTCGAACCCCCTCCCCTGCTCGGTCTACATACAGTCGATGACTTTATATTTGAAACACGCAAAGGATTTTGCGAACACTATGCTTCCAGCTTTGTTTTTTTAATGCGGGCAGCGGGCATACCAGCACGTGTGGTCACTGGCTACCAAGGCGCGGAATACAACGAACTCGGCAATTACTACATCGTGCGCCAATCAGATGCCCACGCCTGGGCGGAAGTCTGGATAGCGGGTCGCGGCTGGATACGCATTGATCCCACCGCTGCGGTTTCCATCTCGCGTGTGCAAAATGGCCTCGCTGCATCGCAGCCAGACAACTCCATTTTGCCCTTTATGGCACGAACCCAATCACCGCTGTTACGTAATCTGCGCCTCAACCTGGACGCACTCACCAACCAATGGAACCAATGGGTGCTGGGCTACAACACCGAGCAGCAATTCGCCTTTCTCACCCGCCTCGGTATGCAATCCATTACCTGGCAAAACATGGTGATCAGTTTAATGATCGGGCTGGCCGCATTAATCGGATTTTTCGCGCTGCTGATGCTGCGCCATTTGATAGGATCCAATGTTGACACGGCACAACGTCTGTATTTGAAATTTTGCCGCAAGCTGCTAAAAATTAATCTTGTGCGCGCCGAGTATGAAGGCGCACAAGACTTCGCCGCTCGCGCAATCAAAGCAAATCCGCAACTGACCGCCGCCATTACCCGCATCACCAATCTTTATCTCGGCGTGCGCTATGGTGGTGAGGCAAACAGCGCAGCAATGCGAGCCTTGCGACACGCGGTGACTTCATTCAAGTTATAATTCGCTTCAATTACCCAGCTCACCCCGCAAGACCATGCAAATCACCCGAAGATTAGAATTTGATGCAGGTCACCGCATTCCCACCCACAACAGCCAATGCCGCCATCTGCACGGACATCGCTACGCTATTGAAATTACCTTGTCTGGTGACATCATTTCTGGCGACCTCATTACCACCGAGAATATCTCAGAGCACGGCATGGTCATGGATTATTCCGAAGTGAAACGCATCGCCAAAGAGCGATTAGTCGACGCATGGGATCATGCATTTTTAGTGTATCGAAATGATAAGGTTGTATTACAGTTTCTGAATTCCCTACCCGAACATAAAACAGTGGTACTGGATGTGCCGCCCACAGCGGAAAATTTAGCCATGATTGCCTTTAACCTGCTTAAAAATGCGTACCACAGTAGCTACGGCAATCACCTGCAACTGAAGTGCGTGCGAATTTATGAAACACCCAATAATTGGGCAGATTACTCTCAATCTGATTAATGTTACGTGAGCGGTAAACATGCCTGCTGTACTCATGTAGTCTCACTCTGCACATTTATTTCATTCCTCCCCGGCTTCTAAATTTTAATCTGTCACATCTCTGTCACATCTCTGTAACATTTACCCTTTAAAATTCCTTCACAAATTCAAGAATGACCTTGGATGAGTGAAATTTTTAATTTTAGGGAGATTGAAAAAATGCAAGAATCTACAAATCATATAGTTAAGCCAAGCCCTAGGGAAAGATTCAAAGGGGACAGATTAAGATCAGCCACATTATCCACAGCCCTGCTGGCTTTATTGAGCGGCGCAACGATGTCGGTACAGGCCGCCGAGTTGTATATGGACACACAAACGCAACAAGTATTTACTTCACCAGGTGAGAACAGAGTGAAACTCAGTGAATTTGAAGAAGTCAATGCGGCGGCGGGCAAGGTTTCCCCCGAAGAGCGTGACGCACTGGAAGCCAAACTTGTTCAACAGAAAAAGAAGGCTGAAAAGAAAAAATGGTCTGATATAATCAGCCTGCGCGGCTACACGCAATTTCGTTCCAGCAAAACCACATCTGGAGATAATATTAATCTGGCCTCCCCAGGCGACCAATTTATCTCAAATAATAAAAACTTTGGCATTAGACGCGCCCGCATTGTTTTCTCGGGTGATGTAAGCAATCGTCTATCTATCTACTTGCAGACGGACTTCATGACGGGGCCAGATACGGGAGGAGTGACGGGAGGGCTTCTCGCGACTCGTGATGCCTATGCTGATATTTACCTCGACGATAAAAAGGAATACCGCATCCGTGCTGGTGTAAACAAGATTCCTTACGGCTTTGAGATACTCCAGTCAAGTCAGAACCGTTTGACTATGGAACGTGCTGATGCCGTTTCGATTGCAGCTCGCGACGAACGTGATACGGGTATGGTGTTCTATTGGGCACCTGCACATATTCGTGATCGCTTCAAAGAATTGACATCCAGTGGTCTCAAAGGCTCAGGTGATTATGGCGTGTTGGGCTTGGGTATATTCAACGGTCAGGGTCTCAACCGCGGTGAGCTCAATAATAACCTCCAAAAAGTCGCTCGTCTGAACTATCCATTCAAATTCGACGGCGGTCAGTTTTTCGAGGTTGGCATATCCGCATTGAGTGGCAAATATGTTCCAAGAGCCGCTTCTATTTCAGCCCCTACCGCTATCGTTCCTACATTTGATAGCAAAGGCGTGCAGGACAGTCGTGCCGGCGTGCATGCTGTACTGTATCCTCAACCCTTTGGTTTGCAATCCGAATGGAATTGGGGTAGTTCACCTGAGTTGAACGCTAGCCAGACAAAAATCGAGGCCGCCAAGCTTAAAGGTGGATATATACAAGCCATGTACAAGCTGGATACCAATCTTGGTAGCTGGATTCCCTATGCGAAGTGGCAGCGCTACGACGGCTCCGAAAAATTTATAACTAACGCACCTCGCTCCATCCTGCGGGAAACAGAAATTGGTGTTGAATGGATGCCTCGGCCTGAACTGGAGTTGACTGTGGCCTATGCCAAAATGGATAGGACTAACGTGAACACGTTCGTAACGGCTTTAGATAGCTACAGACAAGTTAATGCTAATATGGTTCGTGTACAGTTGCAGTGGAACTATTAATCCCTGTCTGTCGTTAGTAGAAAATCGCCATTCGCTGTGTCTTTTGCTTTTATCAAAGGCACAGCTTGTAGGCGACCTAACTCATCGCGCCGCATTGATTTTACGGAGGGTGATGTAAGTTTCAAAGAGTCCAACGTTTCGTAGAATGTGAACTTGCAACGAAGGACAAAGATGAAGGAATTGCCGAGGACGCTGTCTAAATCAGCGGAGCCACCCCTAGGGGTGGCTCCGCTGATTTAGACAGTGTTTTCCATATCGCCGTTTCAACAACAACTCACAGGCAGGTAAATTAGTATCTAGCAATACCGTGATATGAAGCATTTGCCCCGCTAAATGGGAATGAATACATTGCGCGCTCCAAGCTCACAAGTCCATCAGACTTACTTACTCGCTCATATTGCCACGTCCAGCAGAACACAACGCAACGAACCTCGCTTCTCGTACTGATCTGTCAAAAGTGCTACTCAACTAAAATGAATGTAAACCCTGCTATCCGTTCTGTCGGTTTTTCCATATCAATGCTTGCGCACGAGCCGCTGTCAGTTGCTGAAAGGTCAACCCCTGCTCAAGTTCTTCAGCATATATCTGTGCTTTAATGTCACCCGCTGCTGCGGCTAAACTAAACCACTTATATGCAAGTATGACATCCACTGGCACACCCTGACTTTTTGCGTAACTCAACCCTAATCTAAACTGCGCAAGTGCATTACCTTGTTCTGCGGCCTTGGTATACCAAGCGACAGCTTTCACAAAATCCTTATTGACTCCCAGCCCTGCTTCAAACATACGCCCTATGTGGTATTGCGCTTTAGCGTAATTTTGAGCAGCTGCTTTTTCATACCACCCCATCGCCGCTTTATAATCCTGCGCTGTACCTTGTCCTTTTTCAATCATCAAGCCCAGATTGACTTGCGCTTTAGCAAGGCCTTGGTCAGCCGCTTTGGTATACCACTGCAAGGCCTCTTTTTCATTTTTAGGAGTGCCCTCCCCCTGGCTATGCATCACACCCAGATTGAATTGGGCTCTGGCATGCCCTTGCTCGCCAGCTTTAAGAAATAAGCCCAAAGCTGTTTTTTGATCCTTGGCAACGCCCAGGCCTTCGTCATACAACGAGCCCAACGCAAACTGAGCATCCGCATTATTTTGATTCGCAGCCTTGCGATACCACTCGGCAGCTAATTTATAGTCTTGCGCGACACCTTGTGCTTTGCTGTACATCTGCCCCATATAGAACTGCGCGACAGAATTACCCTTGTCAGCCAACGGGCGAAATTCTTTGAATGCTGCTGAGTATTTTTTCTTGTTGTATGCGTTCACGCCATCTTTAATTCCCGCGTAAACCGCCGTACCTAGACTCAAAAAAATCAGTGCAGATAGCGTTTGTATAACAACTTTTATCTTGGCATTTCGCATAATCTTCCTTTCAGTTATGACTTAAATTAATCTACAGGCGAATAAAATTCTCGCGATAATATTTCATTTCGTTGATCGACTCATAAATGTCAGCCAACGCCTCATGCTTGCCGTGCTTCTTTAAGCCCTGAGCAACTTCCGGCTTCCATCGTTTAGCCAACTCTTTAAGCGTGCTGACATCCAGATTGCGGTAATGAAAATACGCTTCCAATTGAGGCATCCATCGCGCCAAAAATCGCCTATCCTGACAGATAGAGTTGCCACACATGGGAGAAATACGCGCTGGCACATGTTCATTCAAAAAGCTCAGCATCTGTGTTTCTACTGCTTGTTCGCTCCACGGTGATATTTTAATTTTTTCAATCAAGCCAGATTTAGCGTGAGTAGATTTATTCCAAGCGTCCATATTATAAAGCACATCATCCGTTTGATGCACCACCAGAACTGGTGCCTCAGCCACAGTATTAAGATCATTATCAGTAATGACCATTGCAATTTCGATGACTCGATCAGTCTCTGGAACCAGCCCCGTCATTTCCATGTCTATCCAAATGAGATGATTTTGATTTTGTGCCATAATTCGTTACGCTGTCAATAAGCACTTTTTCGCATTGTGCCATATTGAGGATTCGCTTTCCGTACTAAATTACAGAATATATGACCGACTTTCATTTTACTGCACTATTTGCTAGTGCGCTGTTACTTACAACACTGACCAAACTTTGGCTGGCACGCCGCCACCTGAATCACGTCCAATCACATCGCTCCATCGTACCACCTGATTTTAGCGCGCAAATAGATTTGGCTGCCCATCAAAAAGCCGCCGACTACACCAGCACCAAAACCAGATTAGGTGTATTGAATGTAATATTCGATGCAACTCTACTGCTGCTATTCACCTTGGGCGGTGGCATTCAACGTCTCGCCGAATGGTCGCTAATGACCTTCAATGAGCCGTTGCTGCAAGGCGTAGCAGTCATCCTAGCGGTGTTGATAATCTCTGCCATATTAGAATCACCCTTTAATTTGTATCGCACTTTTGTGATCGAAGCGCGTTTTGGCTTCAACAAAACAACTCCGATGCTGTACTTGATCGACACCATTAAAGGGTTGTTGTTAGGTGTCGTGCTGGGCTTGCCATTACTATTTGGTGTGTTGTGGATCATGGAAAAAATGGGGGCGAATTGGTGGTGGACCGTGTGGGGCGTATGGGTAGGCTTTAACCTGCTCCTGCTATTTATTTATCCATCATTTATAGCGCCACTGTTTAATAAATTTACACCATTGCAGGATGAATCGCTTAAGGCGCGCATCAGCGCGTTGTTGCAAAAATGCGGTTTCACCGCGCAAGGATTGTTTGTCATGGACGGCTCTAAACGTAGCGCGCACGGCAACGCTTATTTCACGGGCTTTGGCAAAACCAAGCGCATCGTATTTTTTGACACGCTGCTGGAACGACTGTCGCCCACTGAAATTGAAGCGGTATTAGCGCACGAGCTGGGTCACTTCAAACGGCATCACGTCATCAAACGCATCGCCTCCAGCTTTGCCACCAGCCTGATATTTTTGTGGATATTGTCGCAATTAATGCAGGCACAATGGTTTTACGCAGGCTTGGGTGTAACCGTGCCGACAGCATCCATGACCACCGCGCTGGCGTTACTATTATTTTTTATGGTGATGCCTGCGTTCAGCTTTTTGCTGAATCCATTAATGAGCTATTATTCGCGCAAGCATGAATTCGAGGCGGATGCCTATGCCGCGCAGCAAACCGATGCACATGATTTATCCAGCGCATTAGTTAAAATGTATCAGGACAATGCCGCAACGCTTACGCCCGATCCGCTATATTCCACGTTTTACGACTCCCATCCACCCGCGATGGTACGTATTGCTCACTTGAAATCGTTAACCCGATAAATATTATTAACAGCAACATTTATTACAGGAGACCGCAACATGAAAATGCTATCCCTACTAAGTGCTTTAGTGCTAAGTGCTTTAATGTTGATCAACATCGCGCAAGCTAAGCCATTCACCAGCGGCGATGCCACCGCAGGTAAACAATTTTTCGAGCAGAATAAATGCAATCGTTGCCATATCCAAAAAATGGGGGGCGACGGCAGCGCGATTTTCACGCGCCCCAATCGCATCGTGAATACTCCGAAACAATTGATTGCGCGTATGCATTATTGCAGTGAAGCTTCCAAAATCATGCTGACTCCTGCTGATGAACAAAACGTCGGCGCATTCCTCAATCAAACTTATTATAAATTTAAATAAATTCCAACAGTCACCATGCAAACCCAATGTGATTTAATCAACAAGCAGTGCAAGCCTTGTGAAGGCGGGGTTCCACCCCTGACAAAAGCGGAGACAGCTGATCTACTTCTACAGCTTGATGGATGGGAGCAGCATGGCGCAGCCCCACAAGGGGACAATGTAATAGACAAGACTTTTGAGTTTAAAAATTATTACCACACCATGGCCTTTGTAAATGCCGTAGCGTGGCTTTCACACCGCGAAGATCATCATCCAGATTTACTCGTGGAATACAACAAATGTCGCGTGGCATACACCACCCACGCCATCAAAGGTTTATCTGAAAATGATTTTATTTGCGCTGCCAAGGTCGATGCCTTGTTCAAGATTTGAGCGCAGTATTGACATTGTCCCCTTGTGGGATAGGTCAGATTGTCGCAGCCTACAGTCGCCAATATTTAGTTGAGCTACCAGATGGGGAATTACTGCCCTGTTTATCGCGTGGTAAAACCAGCGAATTTGTCTGCGGCGATAACGTTGAAATCAAGCGCACCAGCAGCAATCAGGGCGTAATCGAGCGCGCTCTGCCAAGGCTATCATTGTTGTTTCGTTCCGATGCGTACCGCCGCAAATACATTGCCGCAAACATCACACAAATTATCATCGTAGTCGCAACCGAGCCACCGTTCAGCGACGATCTATTAACACGCTGTTTGATCGCCGCACATGAGCAAAAATTAGCCACACTCATCGTGTTAAATAAATGTGATTTACTGTCAGCCACCGCGCAGGCTCGCACGGTGTCAACTTCTCAAGCTCATCAGAGCTTAGAGAATTGCCTGCCTTTGGTACAACTCGAACCCTATCAAAACGCGGGCTACCGCATATTGGAATTATCCGCCAAAGACAATATCGAACCTTTACGCCCCTATTTGGAGAATCAAACCAGCGTCTTGATCGGACAATCCGGCATGGGCAAATCCAC
>JAKFXW010000179.1 GCA_021731185.1 Gallionellaceae bacterium | reverse complement strand
TAAGTTTTGTAACGCGCAGCTCCGACAAAGTAATCATAAACGATTGCCTGGTTCATACACGAGAGCGCAATGGTTATGTTGGTGTAATTAAACATCGCAATCCCAAGCTGCAATATTGTTGGTTGGAGCTCATACAGATGCCATTTATGCTGGGTGATCCGATTAGTGAAAATAACAAAGCACAATTTTTTTATTTACTGAGCCGGTTTGTTGAGTACGCCAAGCTTAATCCGAGAATGTATGGTGATTTAATGGCTGAGATTGATTCAGACAAAGACCTGGCTTTGATGATCAGGAAGATCAACAAAATTGGCGAGGAAATCAATCCGTTATTACAAACCTATAAAATAGAGCAGCTGGTTGCGATTAATCCAAATTGGCCACCTCAGGAAGTTAAAAAAATGCTGGAGTCGCTTCAGGGCAATGATATGGAGTGGTGTGAAGTGTTTTACGAATGTCTCATGTATGTAATGAGCCGAAAATCTACATTTTAGTCACTACTTTAGTTTTATCCCGTGCAACGTTTTGTTGCCAGCCTTTTTCGTTTTAAGTTTCACGAAGTGTTTTGCCCTTTCGTTAATTTTGTCGAGGTCATTCAATCATGCGAATTATTCAAAAAGCATTAACCTTTGACGATGTCCTGTTGCTCCCCGCGCATTCCAACGTACTGCCGCGTGATGTTAAATTAAGCACGCAACTCACGCGCAATATTCGTTTAAATATTCCGCTGCTCTCTGCGGCGATGGATACCGTCACCGAAGCACGCCTGGCTATTGCGCTGGCACAGGAAGGTGGCTTGGGCATCGTACATAAAAATATGACTGCGAAATTGCAGGCACTGGAAGTGTCCAGGGTAAAACGCTTTGAGAGCGGGGTGGTGAAAGACCCGATTACCGTCACACCGGGAATGACCGTGCGCGATGTGTTGAATCTGACACGCCAGCATAAAATTTCAGGGCTGCCTGTGGTGCAGGGCAAAGTTGTGGTGGGCATAGTCACCAATCGCGATTTAAGATTTGAAAGTAATCTTGATCAGCCTATAAAAAATATCATGACTACGCGTGAGCGGTTGGTAACTGTGCTGGAAAATGCCAGTCGTGAAGAGGCGCGCAACCTGATGCATAAACATCGCATCGAGCGCGTGCTGGTGGTGAATGCCGCGTTCGAATTATGTGGTTTGATTACCGTTAAGGATATTTTAAAATCCAGCGAACACCCGCAAGCCTGCAAAGATGAGCAAGGACGCTTGCGTGTAGGTGCGGCCATTGGTGTAGGCGAAGGTACGGAAGAACGCGCCAGCTTATTGGTCGAAGCGGGCGTGGATGTATTGATTGTAGATACCGCACATGGTCACGCACAGGGCGTGCTCAATCGCGTGCGCTGGGTTAAGAAAAACTTTCCGAATGTGGATGTGATTGGTGGAAATATTGCGACGGCTGCGGCTGCGCTGGCATTGGTGGAACACGGCGCAGATGGCGTGAAAGTAGGCATCGGCCCCGGTTCAATTTGCACCACGCGCATGGTGGCAGGTGTGGGCGTACCGCAGATTACTGCCATTCAAAATGTCGCGGATGCTTTGCAAGGATCAGGTATACCGTTGATTGCCGATGGCGGCGTGCGCTATTCCGGCGACATAGCTAAAGCATTGGCCGCAGGCGCACATGCAGTGATGCTGGGTGGATTATTCGCAGGTACAGAAGAAGCACCGGGCGAGGTGGAATTATTCCAAGGGCGTTCGTACAAATCTTATCGCGGCATGGGCAGCTTGGGTGCGATGCAGCAAGGTTCCAGCGACCGTTATTTTCAGGATGCCGAAAGTAATCAGGATAAATTAGTCCCCGAAGGTGTAGAAGGTCGCGTGCCGTACAAAGGTAGTGTATTGGCGGTGATCCACCAGCTCATGGGCGGCTTGCGTGCCAGCATGGGCTACCTTGGCTGTCCCGATATTCCTACCATGCACATCCAAGCTGAATTTGCGCAAATCACATCCGCCGGGATGCGCGAATCACATGTGCATGATGTGCAGATTACCAAGGAAGCACCGAATTATCATGTTGACTAAATGCTGCGGGAAGGGGGAAGAGAGAAGGGTAATTCCGGAGTATCTTCACTCTTGAGCGCCAAAGGCGCAATCCCTTCATCCTTCCCAGGTTTTAACCATGCATAAAAAAATTCTCATTCTCGATTTCGGTTCGCAATACACCCAATTGATCGCACGCCGCGTGCGCGAAGCAAAAGTTTATTGCGAGCTGCACCCATACGATGTTGGTGATGAGTTTATTCGCGCCTTTCAAGCGGACGGCATTATTCTTTCTGGTGGCCCCAACTCTGTCACAGAAGGCAACACACCGCGTGCGCCACAAGTCGTGTTTGAATTGGGCGTACCAGTGTTAGGCATTTGCTATGGGATGCAAACCATGGCTACACAACTCGGTGGCGCGGTCGAGAACGGTTTGGTGCGGGAATTTGGCTATGCTGAAATTCGCATGCGCGGACACAGTAAATTATTTTCAAGCATTCAAGATCGCACCAATAGCGCAGGACATGGACTGCTCGATGTATGGATGAGTCACGGCGATAAAGTCACCAAGCTGCCAGCAGGATTCATTGTTATCGCCTCGAACGAAGCCACGCCGATTGCTGGCATGGCCGATGAAGCGCGTCGTTTTTACGCCGTGCAATTCCATCCGGAAGTGACCCACACTCCACAAGGCAAAGCTCTGCTCAGCCGTTTTGTACATGACATTTGCGGCTGCGGGTCTGATTGGAATATGCCGGACTACATCGGCGAAGCAGTTCAAAAAATTCGCGCCCAGGTAGGCCAAGAAGAAGTGATTTTAGGATTGTCCGGTGGAGTGGATTCCTCGGTTGCAGCGGCGTTATTACACCGCGCCGTCGGCACACAACTGACCTGTGTGTTTGTTGATAACGGTCTGTTGCGATTGAATGAAGCGCAGCAAGTGATGGAAACTTTCGGTAAAAATCTGGGCGTAAAAGTCATCCATGTCAACGCCAAAGCAGAATTCATGCTGCATTTAACAGGCGTGACTGACCCGGAGAAAAAACGCAAAATTATCGGGCGCGAATTCGTCGAAGTATTTCAACGCGAATCCGCGAAAATTCCCAAGGCAAAATGGCTGGCGCAAGGCACTATCTATCCTGACGTAATCGAATCTGCAGGCGCGAAATCAAAGAAGGCGCACACCATCAAATCACACCATAACGTGGGCGGCTTGCCGGACACCTTGCACTTGAAATTACTCGAACCTTTACGTGAATTATTCAAAGATGAAGTGCGCGAACTCGGCGTAGCACTGGGTTTGCCGCACGACATGGTATACCGCCACCCGTTTCCCGGCCCCGGTTTGGGCGTGCGTATACTGGGCGAAGTCAAACAAGAATATGCCGACCTGCTACGCCGCGCCGATGCTATTTTTATCGAAGAACTGCGCGCCACAAAAGATGAAAACGGTATTTCCTGGTACGCAAAAACCGCACAGGCATTTGTGGTATTCCTGCCGATAAAATCCGTCGGTGTGATGGGCGATGGACGCACATACGAATGGGTGGTTGCCCTGCGCGCTGTGCAAACACAGGACTTCATGACCGCACACTGGGCCGAGTTACCATACTCACTGCTAGGAAAAGTCTCCAACCGCATCATCAACGAAGTGCGCGGCATCAACCGCGTGGTCTATGATGTTTCCGGCAAACCGCCTGCGACCATTGAGTGGGAATAGCCATCAGACAAGGTAAGATGTACCGTTCGAATATGATTCATTGATTTATCTGAGTGTTTCAGTAGTTTGCGTAGTTATTAAATTAAGAAATTTTAATCCGCTGGGGGACGTATTAATATCCCAGGTTATCAGCCTTTTTAACTTCTCTTGTTTTTGTTTCCTTGATTGCTCTATTTAATTGAGTTATCGCAACAGCGACGATCATTGTTGTTATTTTCTTTGATGGCATGAACCGAAATAATTAAAATTCCACCATTTCAAAATCATCTTTGCGTGCGCCGCACTCCGGGCAGGTCCAATTCATCGGCACATCCTCCCAGCGCGTGCAAGGCAATATTCCCTCTTCTGGCGCGCCGGTTTCTTCGTTGTACATCCAGCCACAAATCAGGCACATGTAGGTCTTATATTCGTGGTTTGCGGTCATAATGTTTAATTTAAGTTAGAATCTCGTTTCGATTTACATTGTCCCCTTGTGGGGCATTTTACAATAAACGCTACTACCATGTCTGACATCCCCCCAATTGTTCTTTGTTTTGGCGCAACCGACCCCAGTGGTGGCGCAGGTTTGCAGGCCGACCTGTTAACTATTGCCAGTATGGGTTGTCATCCGCTCACCGTGGTGACGGCGATTACTGTGCAAGATACCAGTGGCGTGGATGATGTATTGCCGATTGATGCAGAGTGGGTAAACGATCAAGCTCGTGCGGTATTGGAAGACATGCCAGTGGCCGCGTTTAAAATTGGTTTACTCGGCAGTGTAGAGAATATTACGGTGATTGCTGCCATTCTTGCAGACTATCCGGATATACCACTGGTGTTTGATCCGGTGCTGGCATCTGGGCGGGGAGACGAGTTGGCCAACGATAACATGCTCAATGCCATGCGCGAATTGTTGTTGCCACAAACAACAGTGCTCACGCCTAATAGCATGGAGGCGCGCAGTCTGGTGCAGGATGAGGATAGCGAAGAGGATATACAAAATCTGGCCGAGTGCGCCAAGCATTTAATGCAAATGGGTTGTGAATATGTCCTGATTACTGGCACACATGAGCACACGCCAAAAGTCATCAACACGCTGTATAGCGAGCAAGGCGTGGTGAGCGATGAGCATTGGCCGCGTTTGCCAGGTATTTATCATGGCTCGGGCTGCACTCTGGCTTCGGCGATTGCGGCATTGCTGGCGAATGGATTACCTGTGGAAGATGCAGTCAATGAGGCGCAGGAATACACCTGGCAAGCATTAAAACATGGCTTTCGCCCGGGCATGGGGCAGCACATACCGGATCGCTTATTCTGGGCACAGGATGAGGAAGATGACGAAGATGACCCGGGTACACGCCATTAACACACGCCGTCGCAGGCTTTTGGGTGTCTATGCGGTTACGCCGGATTGCGCCAACACGGCTGATTTGCTGCACCGTGTTCATCTCGCACTGCTCGGCGGCATCAGCGTTTTGCAATATCGCAATAAGACCGCTAACGAGGCACTGCGTTTTGAACAAGCGCAGGCTTTGTGTCAATTAGCACATGCATTTTCTATTCCCTTTATTGTCAATGATGATGCGCGATTAGCTGCCAACGTGGGGGCGGATGGCGTTCATTTGGGTGCTGCCGATGGCGGAGTAACTGAAGCGCGCGCGTTGCTGGGCAAAGATAAATTCATCGGGGTTTCTTGTTACAATCGTTTGCCGCTGGCACAAGCGGCTGTTGCTGCAGGGGCGGATTATGTTGCGTTCGGTGCGTTTTATCCTTCATCCAGCAAACCCCTTGCGGTTCGTGCAACGCCCGAATTATTGCAACATGCACGCGCTGAATTTGCCGTGCCGATTGTTGCCATCGGCGGCATTAACTTGAACAACAGCGCAGCTTTGATTCAATCCGGCGCACATGCGGTTGCGGTTATTTCAGCTCTCTTTGATGCCCCGGATATTCGCCTTGCTGCACAAAATTTCGCAGGCGTGTTTGCTCAACATGCCGAACCCGCATACTCACTCACTCACACCACTAAGGACTTGGTCACATGAATTCTAAGAATCAAAGTTTATTTGAGCAATCGCAACGCCTGATTCCGGGAGGCGTGAACTCGCCCGTGCGCGCTTTTAAATCAGTCGGCGGCACGCCCCTGTTTTTCAAGCGGGGGCAGGGTGCTTATGTGTGGGATGCAGATGATAAAAAATATATCGATTATGTGGGCTCGTGGGGGCCGATGATCGTAGGCCACACCCATCCCGCCGTGGTGAAAGCCGTGCAGGATGCCGCCGCACAAGGCTTGGGCTTTGGCGCGCCAACTGCGGTTGAATTGGAAATGGCGGAGTTGCTATGCAAGCTTCTGCCCAGCATGGACATGGTGCGCCTGGTTAGCTCAGGCACAGAAGCCACCATGAGTGCCATACGCTTGGCGCGTGGTTACACCGGACGCAGCCGCATTATTAAATTTGAAGGTTGTTATCACGGCCATGCCGACGGGCTGCTGGTTAAAGCTGGCTCTGGCGCGCTAACTTTTGGGCAACCCAGCTCATCTGGCGTGCCGGCCGAGATCGCAGCACTGACTACTGTGCTGGACTATAACGATACCGCTGGCTTGGAACGCACATTCGCCGCAATTGGCAAAGAACTGGCTGCGGTGATCATCGAGCCTGTGGCGGGTAATATGAATTTGATTATGCCCAAGCCTGAATTTTTAGCCACGTTGCGCAGGCTGTGTACACAACACGGTGTGGTGCTAATTCTGGACGAAGTGATGACTGGCTTTCGGGTTGGCTTGCACGGCGCACAGGGGCATTTCAATATACAGCCGGATTTAACTACGCTTGGCAAAGTGATGGGGGGGGGGCTGCCCACCGCCGCGTTTGGTGGTCGGCGCGACATTATGCAATGCCTCGCACCATTGGGTGCGGTGTATCAGGCGGGCACATTATCGGGCAATCCACTTTCTATCGCAGCGGGATTAGCCACATTAAAGTTAGTGCAAGCCCCCGATTTTTATCCACGCCTGGCGCAGATGACGCGGACGCTCACCGATGGCTTGGCAGCCAGTGCGAAAAAACATGGTATTCCGTTCTGCGCGCAATCCATAGGCGGCATGTTTGGTCTGTATTTCAGTCGCGCTATACCCACCAGTTACACCGAAGTGATGGCGTGCGATAAAAATGCGTTCAACCGATTTTTTCATGCCATGCTGGACAAAGGCATTTACCTTGCCCCTTCCGCATTTGAAGCAGGCTTTGTATCGGCGGCACATACAGAGGCAGACATCGCGCAGACCATTGCCGTTGCCGACGCAATTTTTGCAGCCGAGTAATCTCGCATCCCACATCCCACAAGGGGACAATGAGGGGACAATGTAACTATGGGACTATTCAGCCAGGCCGCGTTCTTTACTACCGTCAATGAATTGCACGCGCTGCCGCTGCATGGCGGCAAAGAAGTCGCCTTTGTCGGGCGTTCCAACGCGGGCAAATCCAGTGCCATCAACACGCTGGCCAATCATGTGCGCCTGGCATACACCAGCAAAACGCCAGGACGTACGCAACATCTCAATTATTTTAGCTTGGGTGACAGCCGCTTCCTGGTTGATTTGCCAGGCTATGGCTATGCCAAAGTGCCCCCCGCTATCAAAGCGCATTGGGAAAATCTGCTCAATGTTTATCTGCAAACTCGCGACGCACTATGCGGCTTAGTAGTTATCATGGATGCACGTCATCCGTTAAGTGAATTGGATGAACGTCTGCTGGAATGGTTTATGCCCACTGGCAAGCCTGTGCATATTTTACTGACCAAATCGGACAAGCTCAGCCGCCAGCAAGCGACACTCACCTTGAATCAAGTTAAATCGCATATCAATGAATTTTATCCAAACTGCACCGTGCAATTATTTTCCAGTTTTAAAAAAGTGGGCGTGGAAGAAGCCGAAGTCGTGATTGCGCGCTGGTTGGCAACAGATTAAAATTCACGGGTCTAACGTAAAAGCTTAACTGAGTTGAAAATACGTCGCGAGCGATAACAGGATCGAGGCGATAACAGAGCGGGACATGAAAGATCGAAAAAGCGCAGCCTACTTAATGTAGGTGAGCATTTTGAGGGCTTGAGCAACACAGCCATGTTGAGCGCAGCAGCATTGCACTCGCAAGGAGTACGCCGCCAGACACTCGCCCTGCGGGCGAGTCTTGGCGCTGCATAGGGCAAAAAAATGCCTCTAACCAAAAGGGGGAGGTTAGAGGCACGAAAATGTTTTAACTGCAGCGTTAAAACAACCCCGCCAGGGGATAACGGGGGGATAATTTGCATTATCCGAATGATGAGATAGCAAATTATTCAAAGAGTTCCACAAAAAAATCCTGCGCACACAATATTTTTTCAGGCGCGTCTTAAGTCACTGTCCCACAAGGGGACAATGTAATTGATAGGGATAATTTATTATGCAGGCACTTGGTTCATACCCGAATAAAAGAATGCGCCGTATGCGCCGCGATGCTTTCTCACGTAATTTGATGCGTGAAAATACCCTGACCGCACACGATCTTATTTATCCAGTATTCGTGCTGGATGGCAATAATCGCACGGAAGCCATCGCCTCAATGCCTGGCATTTTGCGCCTAACGCTGGACAAGCTGCTTGTGCAAGCTGAGGAATGCGTTACTTTAGGCATTCCCGCAATTGCGCTATTCCCGGTGATTACAAGCGCGCTTAAAACTGAAGATGCACGCGAAGCACTTAATCCGGATGGCCTCGTGCCGCGCGTGGTGGCCGTCCTTAAAAAACATTTTCCAGAACTGGGCATCATCACCGACATCGCGCTCGACCCTTACACCAGTCACGGGCAGGATGGCTTGATTGATACCAGTGGTTATGTGCTGAATGACGAAACTGTCGCGATGCTGGCGCAACAGGCACAAATCCACGCCCAGGCGGGTGCTGATGTTGTAGCGCCGTCTGACATGATGGATGGACGCATTGCCGCCGTGCGTGCAGCCTTGGATGCCAAAGGGCACATCCATACCCGCATCATGGCGTACTCAGCCAAATATGCATCCAATTTTTATGGCCCGTTCCGTGATGCCGTTGGCTCCAGTGGCAACCTCGGCGCAGGTAATAAATACACCTATCAAATGCATCCCGCCAACTCTGACGAAGCACTGTGGGAAGTCGGGCTGGACTTGCAAGAAGGTGCGGACATGGTTATGGTCAAGCCGGGTATGCCGTATCTGGACATCCTGCGCCGCATCAAAGATGAATTCAAAGCGCCAACCTTTGTCTATCAAGTAAGCGGCGAATACGCCATGCTCAAAGCCGCCGCACAAAATGGCTGGCTCAACGAAGAAGCCTGCGTGATGGAATCTTTAATGGCATTTAAACGCGCGGGCGCAGATGGAATTTTAACTTACTTCGCGTTGGATGCGGCGCGGTGGTTGAAGCGGGGGTAGGCGGCCTTTTCCAGTTTAAATGCGGCTTCGTAATGCTTGTGCTGTTTGGTCATTGTTGTTTCCTCTTCAGGTGAATGATAACCCTATCGAGGTGCCTGTTTTTATTAGAACACGACAGTGTCAACTATTTTGGGGGAAGGTTATTAGCCCCTTGTAATCACGGCGCACCCCATGCGAGTACAAAGTTATCGGTTCTATTGTAAATTGGAATAGCGTTGCGCCAATGCAACCCGCTTCAAATATGTCTCACGCGCAAGCTGCACATCTTCCAGAAAATAGGGTAATTCCTTCAGCAACAAAGCTTGCGGGCCATCTACTAATGCCTTCATCGGCGCGGGATGAAAATCTACCAGCACCATGTTCGCCCCTGCCACAACTCCCTGCGCGGCAATATGCACTACGTCCAACACCCCGTCCGGGGCGACACTGCGCGTACCAACCGAATGTGAAGGATCGATGCACACTGGCATTCTGGTTAATCTTTTCACCACGGGCACATGCGCGAAATCGACAAAGTTGCGGTGCGGATCACCCATATTTGTTTTCATCCCGCGCAGGCCAAACACCACATTTCGATTGCCTTCTGAAGCCAGGTATTCGGCGGCATTTAACGATTCATCCAGCGTAATGCCGAAACCGCGTTTGAGTAATACGGGAAATTCCTGCTGACGACCAACTATTTTCAGGAGTTCAAAATTTTGCGTATTGCGTGTGCCTATCTGCAACATCACACCTGTGGGGTTACCTGTTTGATGAATCGCCTCGCGAATTTCATGGAGATGGTTTTCATGTGTAATCTCCATGGCAATTACTTTGATGCCGTACTTGCCCGCCAATTCAAATACGTAAGGCAAACAATTTTTGCCGTGTCCCTGAAAAGCATAGGGGCTGGTGCGCGGCTTGTACGCGCCCATACGTGTACACACCTGGCCGTTATCGCGCAGTGCTTTAAGCATGGCCTCGACATGATCACGATTGTCTACCGCACACAATCCGGCAAAAACATTCAACGTATCCTGCCCGAATCGCACACCGTTATATTCAAAGTGCGATGGACGTGGGTCTTCTTTATGCCGTCCCAATACTCTATATTCTTCCGACACACGCACCACGTTTTCCACGCATGGCAGGTTACACATTTCTTTAATTTCGAGTGCTTTGGTGTTGCCAATAAGGTAAATTTCGGTGAGTGTTTTTTCTACACCACGCTCCACATGTATGCGCGTTTGTATACCGGACAGTCCGGCCAAATGCGCCATCAATTGATGGAATTCCGCGCCTTGCTGATTAACGTTGGAAGAGAGAATTAAGATCATGATAAGTATTCCGTTATTTATAGTTTTCTATGGTTTATTGCGCAGCAATGGCCATTGCTGCGGCCACTGCGCCATCGGGTCTTTGATAAAACCACTCTTGCCAAACTGTTGCCAGCGCCCGATAACGTAACTCAACAACAGATTCGCATACGCACTGACATCAGTTTTTTCATCCAGATCACCCTGTGTGATAGCAATACGCACGGACTGTTTCAATGTGACTTCGAGCCGATCATAAAGTTGGTTAATGCGCTGCTGTAGGCGCGCATCTTCATTTACCAGTGCATCGCCGATGAGTACGCGAGTCATGCCGCGATTTTTTTGGGCGAAACCCAGCAACATGGCCAGTGAACTTTCCAATTGTTGCAAGCCGCTGCTTTCATCTGCACTAATTTTATTAATTAAACCAAATACGGTTTGTTCGATGAACTCAATCAAACCTTCAAACATTTGCGCCTTACTGGCAAAGTGGCGATACAGCGCCGCTTCAGAGATGTCCAGCCGTGCAGCCATTGCTGCCGTGGTGATTTTTTCACCCTTGGGTTGCTCCAGCATTTCTGCCACAGTTTGCAGGATTTGTAGCTTTCTTTCACCGGGTTTAGTGGCCATATTTTTCCTTGAAAATTTTTTACTACACGAAGCGTAATTGCGACAGCATACGTGGTAGTTGTTGCACGCTGGCAATTTTCACATCTACATAAGCAGGCACGCGCGATAGATTGCTAATCCATACCGTGTTCATGCCGCAGAGCTTGGCGGTATATAAATTATCTGCGCTATCCTCCACCATCACGCAGTTCGCTGGATTAAGCCGATGTTTGTGCAGCAACCGTAGAAATCCATGCCGCTGAGGCTTGGGCTGGTAGCGCGTTTGCTCGATGGCGAACACATCATGGAAGCAATCATCTATACGCAATATTTTGAGCACCGCATGGGCGTAGTGTTGTGGCGCATTGGAAAAAATTATTTTTTTGCCCGGCAATTTTTTCAATACATGCCTTAATCGCGGCTCACTCAAAATCATGTCGGATAACACGGGAAACTGATGCGTGTGCCATAAAAAATGCGCCGGATCTGTAGCGTGATGGCGCATCATGCCGCTAAGTGTTGCGCCGTAGCGCCGCCAATAATCAATCCGCAACGCATTAGCAGTATGTTCATTCATGTTCAAATGGTATTGCAGATACGCCGTCATGCTGCGATTGATGTGCGGAAAGATGTGGAGATTGGCATCGTGCAACGTGTTGTCCAGATCGAAAATCCACACTCGCTCGGTCATATTTAAAGACCCCCATACAACGTGACGAGCGAAGCTGAGACAAGGTAAAAAGTGGCGAGAAACCGGAATTTACACATTAGTAAACGAGGATTTTGAGCCATTTTTTCACGCCGTATCAGCAAGCGCAGTAGTGGTATGGTGGTCTTTCATTTGCTTTTGATGAGCGTGCCCACCCCTTCATCCGTCAAAATCTCCAGCAGCAGCGCGTGTTCCACCCTTCCGTCAATAATATGTACCGACTTTACCCCACCTCGCGCCGCATCCAGTGCGGAGCTAATTTTGGGCAGCATTCCGCCAGACAATGTGCCATCTGCCACCAGACCATCTATTTGTTTGGGTGTCAGTCCGGTCAGCAATTTTCCATCTTTATCCAACACGCCCGGCGTATTGGTCAACAACACCAGTTTCTCGGCTTTTAACACTTCGGCTAATTTCCCCGCCACCACATCCGCGTTAATGTTCAGTGTCTCGCCATCCGCCCCCACGCCTATGGGAGCAATCACCGGAATGAAATCGCCTGAATCTAAAAACGTAATGATGGCCGGATCAATCAAATGTATTTCTCCGACTAAACCAATGTCCAACATTTTTCCCTGCTCAGTCTGGCTTTCCAACAACATTTTATTGGCACGAATAAAAGAGGAGTCCTGTCCGGTCAGCCCGACCGCTTTGCCGCCGTGACGATTAATCAGATTAACAATATCTTTATTAATCTTGCCCAATACCATCTCAACCACATCCATCGTTTCTTCATCGGTTACGCGCATGCCCTGAACAAACTCGCCTGCCTTGCCGATACGTTTAAGCAAATCATTAATCTGCGGTCCACCGCCATGTACAATGACTGGATTCATGCCGACTAATTTAAGCAGCACCACATCACGCGCAAAACTTTCTTGCAGCTTGGGATCAATCATGGCGTTGCCGCCATATTTAATGACAATGGTTTTGTCAAAAAATCGTTGAATATACGGCAGTGCTTCAGATAAGGTATTTGCTTTCTTGGCAACGGTATCGGCAGTTAGGGGCATGGCACTACTTTCATAAAATGTACGCGCATTTTACCCTATAACTCCATGCGCTTTCATCTTCGACCACTGCGGAGTGCTGAATACATTGTTGAGAATTTCAATATTTTGGTCAGGTTCGGTATCATCCTGAGTCCGCAACTGACTCACAATTTATACAAATTAAAAATATCCAACACAAAAGGAACCCTTATGTCCATACGCTCATACAAAAACATTCTCCCCACAGTCGGTGCGCGTTCATATATCGACGTGGAAGCCGCTGTAATCGGCGATGTGGTGATAGGTGAAGATTCTTCAATATGGCCGATGTGTTTAATTCGCGGTGACGTGAATATTATACGAATTGGCGCACGTACGAATATTCAGGATGGCACAATTATCCATGTCAGCCACAAACACGCCGCCGTGCCTGAGGGCAATCCGACACATATCGGAGATGATGTCACGGTCGGTCATCAAGTAATTTTGCATGGCTGCACCGTAGAAAGCATGAGCTTGATCGGCATGGGTTCGATCATTCTGGATGGCGCGATTATTCGCTCGCACGTTTTGCTGGGTGCAGGCTCACTGGTGCCAGAGGGTAAGGATTTGGAAGGCGGCTATCTGTGGCTGGGTCGGCCTGCTAAAAGAATGCGCGAACTTACTGCTGAAGAAATCAAGCGCTTCGATTATTCTGCCAGGCATTACATCAAATTAAAAAATGATTATTTGGAAGCCTGAATTACGCAGAGCAAAAAGCCGATCCTTTGCGGTGTCAGCATTCCACCTCTCAATCCTTATTCATGGTGGAAGAGGGAAGCCATTCCCCCCTCTAATTGCTTAGGTAAAATAGAATCATATAAACATCAATAGCTTGTAATCTAGTTTATAATTTCCCTCCTTAAAATTGTAGCGAGCGTTAAACCTTGCCGCTAGGCAGTGCTATCGGGTGATTCGATGAAATTCAAAGTATTCATGCTGGTTGTATGTATTGGTAATGTAGCACTAGGCTTGAATAGTGGAGCGGCGCGCGCACAATTGCAAGATACAGCACTGCCAGCTGCAAATAACGCAATAATGCCGCTTAACAATAATGTCATTCAACCTAATAACGCGTCTTTAGGCAGCGCAGTTCGCATTTTCCCCACTTCATTTAAACAGATTTTAGAGGCGGCATGGCTGAGCCATCCGGCGGTGCTGGGAAAAAAATCGGCACAAGTCGCGGCCAAAGCCGAACAGAAGGGAGCGCGCTGGCAGTTTTTCCCTACCCCCAGTTTTGAAGCATCACAGCAGGACGGTAGCCAAAGCAAATGGCAGGGCGTGTTTCGCCTGGAGCAACCAATTTGGGCAGGTGGACGTCTCATGGGTGGTGTTGAGGTGGCCAACAGTCGCTATGCCGCAGCGGGTGCAGCACTACAAGAGGTGAAGTATGATTTGTCGCTCAAGATCGTTGCCGTGTATGTAGAAGCGTTGCGGCAGCACGCACGCTTGCAACATGCCACCACGAATCTAGCGGCACATGAAAAGTTATTGAATATGATTAAGCGCCGAGTCGAGCAGGACGTGAGTTCGTCTACTGACCAGCGTTTAACCGAGTCGCGTTATTTTCAAGCTGCCAATGATCTTTCCTCGATCAGGCAGGCTTACAACAGCGCCCTTGCCCAACTGAGCCAGATCAATGGCACACCTGTGACCGGTGTTTCTGCCACAGGCGTGATGGATGCAAATGCGCTGAATGAAGATGTTCCCAAGTCATTGGATGAAGCACTCGTACAGGCAGCAGAATATTCGCCGATATTACGACGCTTGGCTCATGAGCAAGAAGCGGCATTGGCCGATGTTTCTGTTAAGCGCTCGGCATACCATCCCTTGCTGGCTTTGCGCTTTGAGAGCAGTCGTAGCCAACCGTTGGGCGCACCCGATGTAATCAAAAATGATCGCGTGTTAGCCGTGCTGGTGGGACAACCCGGTGCAGGATTATCTTCGGTGGCTGGTGTAGACGGCGCGGTTGCGCGACATGATGCGGCGCGTATGGCGCGGGAATCTGCACAGCGTGATTTGAATGAACGTGTCACACTGGATTGGACTGAATGGATCGCTGCGAAACAGCGGTTGGGAAATGCCAACCAGACCAGCATCATGAGTGCGGAAGTGTTTGAGTCATACACACGTCAATACACAATTGGTCGCAAGAGCTGGCTTGACGTGCTGAACACTGTGCGTGAAGCCACGCAATCAAAATTTTTGCTGGAGGACGTGCGAGCGCAGGCATTGTCTGCCGGCTTGCGTTTACGTGTGCAGATTGGTTTGCTGGCTCCTGCTCCTGCCCCTGCGGAGCAGGAGCCTATGATTCGGATGCCGTGGACGGATTAATTGTCGCAAAAATAATAAAAGGAATAAATTTGTGTCAATGAAAATCAATATGGCGGCATTCATCGACCAAGCGGCGCGGCTGGCAGGACAACGTGTGACTGGTGCGCGGCTCGGCGACATTGATAAGCTGATTGACCAAATGGATGAAGGTGCAGATGTCACTGCCATGTTTGCTGCCGCCTGGCGCGCAGCAGACCTGGATGGCACACCTGTGCGCTTGAATAATCCTTCGCCCGTGAACTTGCCTTTTGTAGCATATAGCAACGGGCTGGGTTGGGTGATGGTGCAATCGTTTGGCGCAGATGGATTTTGGCACGGCATGGGGATAGATGTCTCGTATAAAGCCCCCACAGAAATTCAGCCGGAGACGGAAACTATGGAGACAGAAACTATTACGCCACCGTTATTTGATGGGTCGCTCACCGCGCCCGCAGAGGACGCGGGAATAATCTCGGAAAATACGACCGCAGCACCAAAAAAAATAAATGTGCCACCAGAAAATAAGTCGCAGCGACCAGAAATTCTGATAGAGAAATTGGACGGTATCACCTGCATTTCACTGCCGCAACGTTCCGGCGTAGCGCAAGCCAGACCCAGCGCGATGAGTCTGGTGCGAAGCGCGCTATGGGCGCGCAAAAGCGTGTTCATGGATGCAGTGTTAGCGACGGCTTTAATTAACATGCTTACCTTGGCCACCTCACTTTATTCGATGCAGGTTTTTGATCGCGTTATTCCCAGCGAAGGATTTCAAACGTTGTGGGTACTGACCATCGGTGTGTCGCTCTCCATTTGTTTGGAATTTATGTTGAAGCATGTGCGTAGCCGCACGGTGGATCACACTTGCAATGGGGTCGATCATAAATTATCAGAATGGTTTTTTAATCGTATGCTCGGCATACGCATGGAAGCGCGCCCGGCCTCGGTTGGCACGCTGGCCTCGCAGATTAAGGGTTTTGAAATGGTGCGTGGGGTGCTGGCCTCGACCTCACTATTTGTTATTGCTGACGTGCCATTTGCGATATTTTTTCTGTTCGTCATTTTTCTTATTGGCGGCTGGGTGGTGGTCGTGCCCATCGTTGCCATGCCCATTGCACTGATCGCTGGCGTGATGTTCCAGCGCGCTATTCAGCACCATACGCGCCTGAATTTATCTGCCAGCAACCGTAAAGCCGGACTGCTGGTCGAGGCGGTGGATGGTGCGGAATCGCTTAAAACCAACAGCGCGGAATGGATAGTGCAAGCGCGCTGGAATCGTCTGGTGCAAGAAACCAGCCACGCCGAACAAAGCATACGCAACTACTCCGCGCTCTCGCAAAACATGACGGTTGGCTTTCAGCAACTCAGCTACATCGCGCTGGTGGCGGTGGGTGCGTACTATGTTACCCAAAATGAAATGACCATGGGCGCGTTGCTAGCCTGTTCGATTATTGGCAACCGCGCCATGATGCCGATCGTGCAACTGCCCGGCGTGATGGTGCAATGGGCACTGGCGCGCGCCGCGATTGAAGGGCTGGAACAGGTTATCAATCTGCCGAATGAGGCTGACGAAGCGCATCACGCGCTCACGCCGCAAACGCTGGACGGCAGTTTCCGTTTTGAGCGCACTCGCTTTTCTTACGGCATGGGACCGCAAGGTCGCGTGGTGCTGGAAATCGAACATCTGAATATCAACCCCGGCGAACGTGTCGGCTTGATTGGACCGATTGGTTCCGGCAAAAGCACCTTTCTAAAACTGGCTTCAGGTTTATATCGTCCGGCGGCAGGCAAAGTATTTTTGGGCGGCGTGGATTTGGCGTTACTCTCCAACCCGGTCACGCGCGAGATCATTGGCTATCTGCCACAAGAGGCAAAATTATTCAGCGGCACACTGCGCGATAATTTAACCATCGGTCTGCCCGATCCGGGCGAAGAAGCCATTCTCGCCGCCAGCCGCCGCACGGGTTTAATTGACCTTATACTTGGTCAGCCGAAAGGTTTGGCTTTGGAGCTTACCGAAGGGGGGCGCGGTGTATCGGGTGGACAAAAACAACTTATCGCCGTCACACGCATGTTGCTGGCTAAACCTAAAGTTTGGTTACTGGATGAACCCACTGGCTCGATGGATTCTGTCACTGAATCGCGCATCGTCAATTTGTTGCGGGAGCTATCCGCTGAAGGGGTTACCCTCATCGTGACCACGCATAAAACGGCGTTGTTGCCGCTACTGGACAGACTGATTATTTTGCAAGGCGGACGACTACTATTAGATGGGCCGCGTGATGCGGTGCTGCAAAAAATTTCCGGGCAATCACCAAAGCCATCTGCATCAGGCATGGCGGTCTAGTTTTAATGTTGAGTTCGCAAGGTGAGGGAACATTTGCTGGAATAAAATTGAGGGCACTTCTAAAAATCCAACTTCCGTCGCCATACTGTGTTGCTCATAAAAAATTACTCCTAACATATCAAACATATGTGTCGTCATAATTTTTTGTTCGCGCCTTGTCTGGCTTAGTAATTTGAATTTTTAGAAGTGCCCTTGAGTGGTATTGCAAATAAAATTGGAACAACCTTGAATGAACACACACGAAGAAACCAACACAGGCCGCATATTAATCTGGAGCAGCGCGGTTGCTATTATCGGATTTTTAATCTGGGCAGACTGGGCTGAACTCGATCAAATCACCCGCGCTGCGGGTCAGGTTATCGCCAGCTCACGTAATCAGGTCATACAAGTTCCTGAAGGCGGCGTGTTGAGTGAGTTGCCTGTAAAAGAAGGCGCGTTGGTCAAGCGCGGACAATTATTGGCGCGCTTTGATAAAACTAAAGCTGAGGCAGGTTATCTGGAAAGCGCTGCCAAAGCCGCTGCACTCAAGGCAACTGTCGCTCGCCTGAATGCGGAAGTATTCGGTGGCAAACCAAAATTTCCGCCGGATTTGGAAGGCTATCCCGAATTTCGCGAGAATCAATTGGCACTTTTTAACAAGCGGCGATCTGCGGTGAATGAAGAAGTCAATGCATTGGAGCAATCCAAAGCACTTATCAAAGAAGAGCTGGATATGAATATTCCCTTGGTAGAAACAGGCGATGTTAGTCGCGCCGAAATTTTAAAATTGCGTCGGCAAGTGGTCGATATACAAGCGCAAATTACCAATCGCAAAAATAAATATTTGCAGGACAGTCAGGCAGAATTAAGCAAAGCGCAGGAAGATTTAGCGGGCGTGTTGCAAATCGTCACGCAGCGTAATGAGCAACTTGGTTTTACCGATGTACATTCCCCCATGGACGGCATCGTGCGTAGTGTACGTATTACCACGCTGGGCGGAGTTGCCAGACCGGGCGATGAAATTATGCAAATTGTGCCAGTGGATGGCGATCTCATTGTGGAGGCAAAAGTTACGCCGGCAGACATTGCATTTATCAAGCCCGGATTGTCTGCCACCGTCAAGCTGGATGCCTATGATTATTCGATATACGGCGTACTCAAGGGTCAGGTAAGTTACATCAGTGCGGACACATTAGACGAAGATAACCGTAATAACGAGCAACCCTATTACCGCGTGCAGATAAAAATCCGCGAACAAAATTTGGTCAGCAAAAAGCAGGAACGCATTGAAATTCAGCCTGGCATGACTGCACTGGTGGAAATCAAAACGGGTCAGAAAAGCGTATTGCAATACCTCACCAAACCCATCACCAAAACTCTAAATGAATCCATGGGTGAGCGATAAAACTACGCTATCCTTGGAGTAATTTTTATTTCAGGGTAATGGAATAACCATCATGCCGTAATTGCTGCATTCGCATTCAGGTGGGGGGCGGTCAGGGGATGCACAGTTATGGTTTGTTTTTGTGCGGTGGTGGTGAGTGCGGTAATTATCGCTCTATCCATTTCAGCATAATAAGTGCCGTGGCTGGGGACGTTTGCCAAGGTGCGGGATGCTACTTCTTGCACGGTTTTCAGGTGACTATCTTCGACATTCTTATCATCCAGCGCGCGCGGTGCGACTGCCTGAAAGTATAGCAGGCCGTCGCGTAGCGTAATTGCCAGCAAATAAAATTCATACCCGTGCGCGGTGGTGTTTTTGTCATGTATTTTAAAATAAAGGGTGGAGCTGCTTTTGCTGGTATCAAGTTTAATAATGTTCAACTGTGTGCGCAGCGTGTGCATAAAGCTTTCGATGAGCGGCTGTGCAGTGTTCAAATTCGGTGCAAGCACGGCGCTGTATTCGCCATCACGTTGCACTAAAACAGGGTTGGGTAAAGTTACTCGCCGATTGGCGCGCCTGATCAGTATGATCAAAGTAATAAGTGTAGAAACAGCTAAGATAGTTTCAAGCATGGCGATGTGTAAGTGTGTGATTGACGAAAGGTAAGTATAACTGCTGATCTGTATGTATATGAAGCACTGTTGTGAGAAATATTTTGGCTGAAAAAGTTCCTGATCGGTGTTGTTATAAAGTGGGGTTTCTGTATGGTTGTTGTTTGTATTTTTTTACCCTCGATAATGCAACTCCGCAAAAAAATTCTTCACTGCCAGCACGCGCTGTGCAATATCGCCATACTTTAATTCGATACGCACCTTATCCGGCCCGTTCAATTTTATATGGCGTTTGCTTTGAATGATAGTAATGATTTTCATGGGGTCGATCGGTGGATTTGGCATGAATTGAATTTGTATCGCTTCGCTGGATGCGTCAACTTTAATTATTCCCAGCGGTTTGGCAATAATCCGCAGGCGGTGGCAATCGAATAGTCGATGCGCGGGATCGGGCAGCAAACCAAAACGATCAATCAACTCTTGATACATTTCGTCCAACTCATTTTGCGTGATGCAATTCGCCAAACGTTTGTACAGCACCAACCGTTGATGAATATCGCCGCAATAATCATTGGGTAACAGGGCGGGTGTATGTAAATTTATTTCGGTAGTCACGCCCAGCGGGTGCGCCATGTCTGGCTCGTGGCCTTGGCGTAATGAAGTAATCGCGGCATTGAGCATGTCGGCGTACATCGAAAATCCAATCTCGTGCATTTCGCCACTTTGCGATTCGCCCAACACTTCGCCCGCACCACGAATTTCCAGATCATGCATCGCCAGATAAAAACCACTACCAAGTTGCTCCATCGCTTGTATGGCTTCTAATCTTTTTTTCGCTTGAGCGGTGAGTCCATCCAAACTATCCACCAATAAATACGCATACGCCTGATGATGCGAGCGACCCACTCGTCCTCGTAGTTGGTGCAATTGCGCTAAACCAAAACGATCCGCACGATTCATGATGATGGTGTTCGCAGTAGGAATGTCGATACCCGTTTCGATGATGGTCGTGCAGAGTAACACATTAAATCGCTGATTATAAAAATCGCGCATGACGGCTTCCAAATCACGCTCGCCCATTTGTCCATGCGCGATACGAATGCGCGCTTCGGGCAACAGTTCCTCCAAATTTTCAAGCATATTGGCGATGGTATCGACTTCGTTATGCAAAAAATAAATCTGTCCGCCACGTTTCAGCTCGCGCAAAATCGCCTCGCGGATAATGCCCCGACTGTAACTGCTGACAAATGTTTTAATCGACAAGCGGCGTTGCGGCGCGGTGGCGATCACTGAAAAATCACGCAGCCCTTCCAGCGACATCGCCAACGTGCGCGGTATCGGCGTGGCAGTCAGGGTCAGCACATCCACCTCGGCGCGCAGGGCTTTGAGGCGTTCTTTCTGCTGCACACCGAAGCGGTGTTCTTCGTCGATAATCACCAAGCCCAGGTTGTGAAAGTTGATGCCTTTTTGAATGAGCTTGTGCGTGCCGATAATAATATCCAGCTTACCCTCAGCCATTTCTTTCAGCGATTGTGTCTGCTCTTTAGCAGAACGGAAACGCGACAACTCGGCAATCTTTATCGGCCAATCGGCAAAACGCGTGGTGAAATTCTGGTAATGCTGCTCCGCCAAAAGCGTGGTGGGCACCAGCAGCGCCACCTGCTTGCCATCCATTGCCGCGACAAACGCGGCACGCAGCGCCACCTCGGTTTTACCAAAACCCACATCGCCGCATATCAATCGATCCATGGGTTTGCCGCTCTGCAAATCTTCCACCACTGCGGTAATGGCCGCCGCTTGATCAGGCGTTTCCTCAAAGCCGAAACCCTCCGCGAACGCCGCGTAATCGTGTGTCGATAATTTGAACGCATGACCTTTGCGCGTGGCGCGTTGTGCATACAGATTCAACAATTCGGCGGCGGTGTCGCGCACTTGCAGCATGGCACGACGCTTGGCTTTATCCCATGCGCCACTGCCCAGCTTATGCAATGGCGCGCTGTCTGCATCGCCACCACTGTAACGTGAGATCACGTGCAGCTGCGCCACGGGCACGTACAGCTTGTCGCTCCCCGCGTATTCCAGCAATAGAAATTCATTCTCGCCTTCGCCCAAGTCCAGCTTTATCAATCCTTGATAACGGGCGATGCCGTGTTGCTCATGTACCACTGGATCGCCCGTTTTCAGCTCGGACAAATCACGCAACATGCCTTCGACATTGCTTTTCCTGGCAGCGCGCGCGATGCGACTACGGGGCTGTGCAGTGTATAACTCGGTTTCGGTTATAACCGCCAGATGCTCATCCGGCAACATGAAACCGCTGCTGACCGTCGCCACACTCAGCATTAATTTTTCATGGCCGGCTAGAAATTGCGCGTAACTTTCGCACACCACGGGCGTTAAACCGTATTCGCGAAAATAGCCATCCATGATTTCGCGGCGCCCCAAACTGTCGGCGAGTATCAGCACGCGACCCGGATAATTTTCTACAAAATTTTGCAGCGCAAGCGTGGGTATTTCTGCGCGGCGATTAACGGATAGGTTGGGAAGCTGTGCAGTAGCGCAGGGGGTGAGATTTTTGGGTTCGGAATCAGCTCCCGTCGCTCGCTCTTTATTAAAGGAGGAGACAAGCGGCGTGCTTATTGCAGTTTGTTCCCTCACCCCTAGCCCCTCTCCCTTCGGGAGAGGGGAAGATAAACTCCCTCTCCCTTCGGGAGAGGGTTGGGGTGAGGGAGCAAGAGATCGTAAAGATGCATCAGAAATTAAAGGGAGTAATGTTAAATTTTTAATTACATCCAGTCGCGCAAATTTTTTTACCGCACCATAAAATCTTTCCGCATCTAGAAATAATTCATGCGGCTCCAACAAAGGCCGTTGCGGATCACCGCGCAGCAGGTTGTAACGCGACTTTGCATCCTGTGCAAATACTTTGATCGCAGCATCAACCTCATGGTGCAAACACAGCGTGGCACTGTCCGGCAGATAGTCAAATATCGTCGCGGTGCGTTCAAAAAACAGCGGTAAATAATATTCTATGCCCGCAGGGGCCATGCCTTTGCCGACATCTTTATAGATATTCGATTTGGTTGGATCACCCTCGAAGCGTTCGCGGAATCGTTGGCGGAAGCCAGTCTGGCCATTTGCATCCAGGGGAAATTCACGCGCAGGCAACAAACGAACTTCAGGCACGGGATAAAGCGTGCGCTGCGTGTCCACATCAAATGAGGCGAGCGTGTCGATTTCATCGCCCATCAAATCGATGCGATACGGCAACACGCTGCCCATCGGAAACAAATCAATCAACCCGCCGCGCACACAATATTCGCCCGGCGCAATCACCTGCTGCACATGATTGTAGCCCGCCAGGGTCATCTGCTCGCGCAGCGTATTAATCGGCAGCGATTCGCCACGCTTCAGGAAAAAAGTATACGCGGCCAGATATTCAACGGGCGGCAAGGGATAAAGCGCGGTGGTGAGCGGCACGATAATCACATCCGCCGAGCGGTTTCGTATGTGGTGCAATGTGGCGAAGCGCTCGGAAATTAAATCCTGATGCGGGGAAAAATGGTCGTAGGGCAGCGTCTCCCAATCCGGCAATAAATGCACGCGCAAGCCTGGCGCAAAAAATGGTATTTCATCCAGCAGACGTTGCGCCTCCAGCGCGCTGGCAGCGATGATAACCAGGGGGGCTTGTTGTTGCCTGCCATCCGAAACTAAACGCTGTGCGGCGAATGATGCCAAAGCCAGCGCATCGGATGAGCCATGCAGGCGGGTGTAACGCGGGCGAGTGTGGGTGGAATTAAGCAGCACGGTTGTGTGAATAGTTAAATGATAAGAATGACGGTTTGCTACAGATCAAAGCTAACCCTTCATTTTGAATAAATTACGCAGTGCCAGGCCAACCAGAAAAAATGCTACCAATGAAACAGTTTTGTGCAGGATTTCAAGTACGGTCACGAAAAATTGGATGGTCGCTTCCTTGGAAAATAAGCCACTCCGCAAAACTTCCGGTGTGCCTCGCACTTGCTCGTTCCCTGCAAAAACAGCCCGCGCTTTAACAAGCAATGCCTCAACATCAGGCGCGGATAGCGTTGTAGTTTCCGATTTTGAGGGTTCTGAATTCATATCAGTGATGGATGGCAATAGCTTTTTATTAGCTAACAACTTCTTTTTGGAAAGCGATTACCCCTCTCGTGCCAGTGACAAGAATTCGGTGCGCAAAGCCAGGTTGGGTTGCAATTCGCCGAGCATGGCGGAGGTGACAGTTTCTTCGCCTTCAGTGCGTATGCCGCGGCTTTCCATGCACATGTGGCGGCAGCGAATCACTACGCCCACTGCTTTGGGTTCAAGGTGGGTCATAAGCGCGTTGGCGATCTGAATGGTTAATCTTTCCTGCACTTGCAGGCGTTTGGCGAAACAATTGACCAGTCGCGTTAATTTTGACAGGCCGACTATTTTTCCGTCGGGCACATAGCCGATGGTGGCCTTGCCAAAGAAGGGTGCTAAGTGATGCTCGCAATGGCTGTACACGGGAATGCCGCGCACGATAATGAGTTCATTATATTCCTGCGCGCCATCTTCAAACACTTTCAGGCATTCTGCCGGGTCTTCCTTGTAACCGGAAGTCCAATGCTGCCAAGCTTTGGCGACGCGCGAGGGAGTCTCGTGCAAGCCGGGGCGGTCGGGGTCTTCGCCTAGGCTGATGAGCAAACGCCGCCAATCTTTTTCAGTAAATTCTTCGTGTGCCATGTGAGTGCTTTCTGTTTTTTTGTGAGTATATTTTTTTATCAACTATCAATATTCTTTTGTAACATCAAGTACGCGCTCCCTCATCCCAACCCTTCTCCCGGAGGGAGAAGGACTTTACCTCCCTCTCCCTCCGGGAGAGGGACTGAGGGTGAGGGAACACACGATGGACTCTTAGCTTAGAACTCAATCCCAGCGTGTATCGCGCACCTGAATTTGCTCATTTTCAACACGCACGGGAAAAGTCAGCGTCGGTTCGTAAGCCGGCGCCGTGAGTGCTGCACCCGTGCGAATACAAAATTGTGCACCGTGGCGCGGGCATACAATATTTCCATTTTCGATTGCGCCGCCAGTCAGTTGCCCGGCATCATGTGTACACATATCTTCAATCGCATAATACTGTCCATCCAGATTAAACAGCGCGATGTGCGTGCCATCTACATCAATCACACGATAAGTGTTTATTGCAATTTCTCCGACCGTTGCAACGGTTACCCATTCACTCATATCGCCACCTCTAAAAACTCAGATTTCATCTCAACTGCTGTGTTGTTAAAAAATTTTTTGCTTACATACCAATGTATGTGACGCATCAAATTTTTTTTCACGCCTTGCTGACGATTCCGCACGAGCTGCTTTTACTCGTAGCGGATCGGTGTCCCCTTGTGGGGCATTTGAGCGAACTCTGTATTTTTCGAGATAGCCATATTTCATTCTCTTCGATATATCTGTTCAACAAATTAATTACCTAAATTTTAGTGCACTAAAAACGTCGCGAGCGATCTAGCTTCTAACCTTATTAAATTGCTACCACAATCATATTGGGCTCTATCGTCCGAACCAGATTTTCCACGCCGCGTAACGTGCCGGAGATTGAGCTGGGGCAGGTGCCGCACGCACCTTGATAATGCACGCTTAGCAAATTTTCTTCTAAATTCACGATGTACAAATCGCCGCCATCACTTTGCAGATAAGGGCGTATGTCGGAATCGAGCAGCGCGCTGATCGCCGCCACGCGCGCTTTATCTTCCGGACTTAATGCTTCAAGCGTCTCGGATGCCGCCGCAACAGTTTCCGCAGTTTGTGCATCTGCCGCAGGGGCTGCGCGAATCGGCACTGCAACCAAACGTGTTAACTCCGGCCAGTCTGCCTCGCCATCTTGCGTCACGGTCAGCCAACGATCCACATAAAAAACATTGCTGACATGTTCGATGGCAAATAATGCCGCGGCCAAAGGATCAACTTTAGCTTGCTCGGCATTTTCAAATGAATGCGCGATGCCCCAGCTTAGCGGTTCTTTGAGCACGAACTTGACTGCGTTCGGGTTGGGTGTGTCTTCAATGTCAGCTATTTTTGGCATATCAATTTTCTAAAAATAATTTTTCAAGCGTCGCCTATCGGTGCGTGCATGGGGTCAAATTCAGACTCGGTGGAAACTTGGGCGACCGACGAAAACGCGGCGTGTAGCGTGTGCCAGGGCAGGATGGCACATTTCACCCGGGTGGGCAGATCATGCACGCCAGCGAATACTGCCAAGCGTCCGATATGCGCTAATTTTTCTTTTTGATCAGGAATGTTTAAATCCAGCTTGCCAGTAACCATCGCTAGAAATTCTTCGATTAAAATTTCTGCATCGGCTCTGGATTTTCCTTTTACTGCAACGGTCATCATGGAGGCCGAGGCTTTGCAAATAGCACAGGACTCGCCGTTAAATGCAATGTTCTGAATATTTTCATCTGCTATCGCCAGCGTGATGGAGAGATGATCGCCGCACAGGGGGTTGTGGCCTTCGGCATGGTGACTGGCTCGCTCAACAGCTCCATAGTTGCGCGGCTTTTTGTTGTGGTCGAGAATCACCTCTTGATATAACGCTTTTAGATTAGCCATGTTTCTATACGGCACTTTTAAAATTAAAATTTCCAGACAAGACGAGGCGTGAACACAAAATGTTGACGCAGTATACGGTTGTTATATGAGGAGACATTTTTTGTAAGCAACAAAGTATTGTGAAGAAATTTAATTTTAAGCGAATATTTTCTGCACCATGCGTATGCCCGCCATTAGCGCGTCCACTTCCGCCCGCGTGTTGTAAAACGCAAATGAGGCGCGTGATGTCGCAGGGATACCCATGCGCTGCATGACAGGCTGCGCGCAATGATGCCCGGTACGCACCGCGATACCCTCTTGATTGAGCAGCGTGCCGACATCATGCGGATGAATGTGCTCCATCACGAATGACAGCACCGAAGCTTTGTCGCGTGCAGTGCCTACAATACGCACACCGGGTATCTGGCTGACTTGTTCAGTGGCGTATTGCAACAGGGCGTGTTCGTGCGCCGCGATGTTTTCCATGCCAATCGCGGATAAATAATCCAGCGCAGCGCCCAGGCCAATCGCCGCTGCGATGGGTGGCGTGCCTGCCTCAAATTTATACGGGATGGTGTTGTAAGTGGTCTTCTCAAAAGTCACTGACAAAATCATGTCGCCGCCACCCTTGAATGGCTGCATACTTTCCAGCAATGCCGCCTTGCCATACAGAATGCCAATACCGGTGGGGCCGCATAATTTATGGCCGGAGAATGCATAGAAATCACAATCCAAATCCTGTACATCGACTTTCATGTGCGGCACGGCCTGTGCGCCATCCACCAGCACAGGCACGCCACGGCTATGTGCATAAGCAATCATTTTCTTTACAGGATTGATCGTGCCCAGCGCGTTCGACACATGAATCAAGCTGACAAATTTTGTGCGCTCGTTAAAGAGATTCATATACGCATCAAGCTGCAACTCGCCTGCGTCATTGACAGGCACGACGCGAATTTTTGCGCCGCGCTCTTCCGCCAGCATTTGCCAAGGCACGATGTTGGAATGATGCTCCAATGTGCTAATAATAATTTCGTCACCTGCGCCAATAAATTTACGGCCATAGCCGTGCATTACCAGATTGATAGCCTCGGTCGTGCCGCTGGTAAAAATCACTTCGCGCTCTTCACCCGCATTGATAAAACGCTGTACCTTGCGCCGCGCTTCATCATATTCGGCGGTGGCTAATTCTGATAAATAATGCACGGCGCGATGAATGTTGGCGTGTTGTGTACTTTGATAACGCACCAGCCGATCAATCACCTGCTGCGGCATTTGTGCGGACGCAGCGTTGTCCAGATAGACCAACGGCTTGCCTTCGATTTGCACATTCAGAATAGGGAAATCCGCGCGTATCTTGTTTATATTGAATGGCGGCGTATCGAAAGTGCTAATAGATAGATTATTTATTTTAGGCATGATGGGTGAGTTCGACGTTGCTTTCATAACATTCACTTCATTTGCTCAAGACCCGATTGCTTAAGTCCTGCCTGTTCAAGCACAGTCTGTTCGAGTTGATGTTTGAGTGATGCGACAGGAATGCGCTCCAGAATTTCTGCACCAAACGCATAGGTCAGCAGATTGCGCGCCACCACATCGGTCAATCCACGACTTTGCAAATAAAAAATTTCTTCGCCATCTAATTGACTAACCGTTGCGCCGTGCGTGCACTTCACGTCATCTGCAAAAATTTCCAATTGTGGCTTGGTGTCTACCTGGGCGCGACTGGTGAGTAATAAATTGCGATTGGTTTGTTGTGAATCCGCGCGTTGCGCGCCCGGCCTGACCATGATTTTGCCGTTAAACACGGCGTGCGCGCTGCCACCAATTATGCATTTATGTAACTGCCGACTCATGCCATGCGGCTTGGCATGGTCGATGCAGGTGTGCGTATCGGCCAACTGTCGCTCGGCAATTAGTGCCAGTCCATCGACCGTGCATTCTCCGCCCTCGGCGGCTTGCAGCACATTCAAGTTGTAGCGGGAAATACGCGCACCCATCGCCACACTCACTGATTGATAATGGCTACCATGCGCCAAGGTCACCGCACAGTTGGCAATATGAAATGCATTCATCCCTTCGCGCTGCACTCGAATATGGTGCACATGCGCGTTATCCGCCAGCGAAACTTCGCTGACCGAGTTGGTGAAATACGCCTCATCCTGCAAAGATACATAATCTTCCACGACGGTTGCTTTGCTGCCTGCCTCGGCGCGGATCAGGCAGCGTGGATAACTGACACCACCCTGCTTGGACGCGATAAATAACAGGTGTATTGGCTGCCGCACGGCGGTATCGCGCGCTAATAAAATGAGTGCCGCATCACTCATGCAGGCGGTGTTTAATGCGGCGAATACATTATTTTTATACTCGGCTAATTGCCCCAGATACGTAGCAATGTGCGCGTCTGTGTGGGCAGCTGATTTTTCAAGTGTGTGCGCAAGATTGGCTACAGTCACACCTTCTGCCTGCTCTGTGTGCGATAAATGCGGTGCGTACACACCATCCACAAATACCAAACGCGCACCTGCCTCAGCTATGGTAAAGCGTGCAATATCTACAAGCTGCAGCGTGGACTCTGCGGTCACGGGCTGAAACGATAATTTTGTTAACAGGGAAATATCAGTAAAGCGCCATTCTTCATCGCGTGTGCTGGGCACGTTCAACGCGCTCACCCGCTCTGCTGCGGCAACTTGCAATGCAGTTAAAACAGGGGGAGCAATACATTGTCCCTTTGTGGGGCTGGGCGCAGACAAACGTCCAGCCAGCAGAGTGGCCAAGTAACCGTTCGCAGGCTGGTTTTGATGGGTCACCGCTACGCTCATGCCGCTATCCGTTTGGTCGCTTTGGATTGGGAACTCACATCCAGATCGGGCTGTATCCAGTCATAGCCGCGCGACTCCAACTCCAACGCCAACTCTTTGCCACCACTTTTTATAATGCGCCCCGCTTCCATCACATGTACAAAATTCGGCACGATGTAATTTAATAAACGCTGATAATGCGTCACCATAATGGTGGCGTTATCTTTGCTGGTCAGATGGTTTACACCCTGTGCCACGATGCGCAGTGCATCAATATCGAGGCCGGAATCGGTCTCATCCAGAATGGCCAAACGCGGTTCGAGTATCGCCATTTGCAAAATCTCGTTGCGTTTTTTTTCACCACCGGAAAACCCTTCGTTGACACTGCGATCCAGAAAATCTGGATTCATTTCCAGCAACTTCATTTTCTCGCGCACGAAATCATCAAACTCCAACGGGTCTAATTCTTCATTACCGCGCTGGGTTTGCAGGGTGTTGTAAGCGAGGCGCAAAAACTGACCGTTGCCCACACCCGGAATTTCTATCGGATATTGAAACGCTAAAAAAACTCCCGCGCGCGCGCGCTCCTCGGGCTCCAGCGCAAATAAATCTTTCCCCTCAAACAGCACCGAGCCACCAGTTATCTCATAGGCCTTATGTCCAGCCAGCACTTTAGAGAACGTGCTTTTGCCTGAACCATTCGGCCCCATGATCGCGTGCACCTCGCCGTACCGCACGGTCAAATCTACGCCCTTCAACACTTCCGTGCCATTTACACTGGCGCGTAGCCCGCGCACTTCGAGCAAAATTTTACTGTGCTCATTAATCATTCAATATTTCCTTCCGGGACAATCATCCAACACTTCCTTCCAGTTTATAACTCAGCAAATTCGTTGCTTCAACCGCAAATTCCAGTGGCAGGTGTTGAAACACATCTTTGCAAAATCCATTGATAATCATGGAAACTGCCGCCTCAGCATCGATGCCGCGCTGGGCAAAATAAAACATCTGGTCTTCGCCAATTTTTGAAGTCGAGGCTTCGTGCTCAACCTTGGCACTCTTGTTACGCACTTGCATATACGGAAAAGTGTGTGCGCCGGAATGCTCGCCGATTAACATCGAATCGCATTGCGAATAATTGCGTGCACCTTCCGCTGTCGGCGAAATTTTTACCAGCCCGCGATAGCTATTATTGGAATGTCCCGCAGAAATACCTTTGCTGACGATGGTGCTGCGCGTGTTTTTGCCGATGTGGATCATCTTGGTGCCAGTGTCGGCCTGCTGATAATTATTGGTCACCGCGACTGAATAAAATTCGCCCACCGAGTTATCGCCCAGCAAAACTACTGAGGGATATTTCCAGGTAATCGCTGCGCCTGTTTCAACCTGTGTCCACGAGATGCGCGAATTTACGCCCTTGCAAAGACCGCACGCGGTCTTTGTAAG
>JAKFXW010000034.1 GCA_021731185.1 Gallionellaceae bacterium | reverse complement strand
AAACAGCGTCATGCCGCCGCGCCTTTTACTACTTCAACCATGCAGCAGGAGGCGGCGCGTAAACTGGGTATGTCGGCAGATCGCACCATGCGCATCGCGCAGCAATTATATGAAGGTATCGACATTGGCGGGCAAACTGTCGGCTTGATTACCTATATGCGTACCGACTCGGTAACGCTGGCGAAAGAAGCTTTGCAGGAGATTCGCGGATATATCACTGAGCATTTTTCAGCGGACTATCTGCCCGGTGCACCGATGGTGTATAAGAGCAAAACAAAAAACGCGCAGGAAGCCCATGAGGCTATACGTCCAACCGGTATTGCCCGCATACCGGATAACGTACAAAAATTTCTGAATGCGGATCAAGCCCGGCTTTATGAAATGATATGGAAGCGCACGCTGGCCAGCCAAATTACGCCTGCGCGTTTTGAAATTGTCAGTTTGGATATTCGTTTAGGCGGTGATGATACTTTATTTCGCGCCAGTGGCCAGACGTTGATCTTTCCGGGATTTATTTCGGTCTACCAGGAAAGTGTTGATGATGCTGAAGAAGAGGCCAGCAACAAGTTGCCGCCGCTGGCTGAAGGTGAAACTATTTCGCTGGATAAACTTTATGGCGAACAACATTTCACCCAGGCTCCGCCGCGTTTTTCTGAAGCCAGTTTAATTAAGGCGCTGGAAGAGTATGGCATCGGTCGCCCTTCGACATACGCCAGCATAATTTCTACCCTGCAAGCGCGCGAATATGCGTTGCTCGACAAGAAGCGTTTCAAGCCTACCGATGTAGGGCGAGTGGTGATTCGATTTTTAACTGAACATTTCACGCGCTATGTTGACTATGGCTTCACTGCGCAAATGGAAGATGAGCTGGACGAAGTGTCGGATGGAAAGCGTGATTGGATTCCTGTGCTCAGCGAATTCTGGCATCCATTTACCGCGCTCATTCAAGAAAAAATGCACATTGAGCGCAAGGATGTTACGCAGGCACTGATTAACGAAGCTTGCCCCAAGTGCGGCAAGCCACTGGCTACGCGGCTGGGCAAGCGCGGTAATTTCATCGGCTGCACGGCCTATCCGGAATGTGACTACACCCGCAACATGGCAGGCGATGCCGATGCAGGGGAGGCGCGAAAAGAATTGGGCGCGGATCCGGTCAGTGGCTTGCCTGTACTATTATTGCGCGGCCCTTTTGGTTATTACGTGCAATTGGGCGAGGTTGTACCTGAAATAAAAACCAAGCCTGAAAGTAAAGCCAAGCCAGATAGTAAAGTTAAATCGGGTAGCAAAGCCAAGGCTGAAGGTGATGCAAAGCCTGAGGTCAAAGCTAAACCTAAACGCGTTTCATTGCCCAAAGAAATCTCGCCTGAAATTGCCGATTTAGCCCTCGCACTGCAACTGCTGCAATTACCGAAAGAACTAGGCGAGCATCCAGAAACGGGCAAAAAAGTTGTGGTCAATATTGGTCGCTTTGGACCTTATATAGCGCATGACGGAAAATTTAAATCCATCCCCAGAAGCGACAATATTCTAAACATTAAATTAGACCGTGCGGTGGAGTTATTGGCGCAAGCCCGAACCTCGAATGCCGTGTTGCGGGAGCTAGGCCCACACCCTGAGGATAAGATGCCCATCACCATCTGTGAAGGTCGTTACGGCCCTTATGTAAAGCATGGCAAGATTAATGCGTCTTTGCCTAAGGATATAACCCCGGAAGAAATGACTTTGGAGGAAGGTTTGGCTCTGTTAGCGGCTCGCATCGCCAAAGGGCCAGTGCAAAAAAAATCAACCTCTAGAAAAAAACCCACTGCTGAGAAAGCGACAACCAAAAAGACAACAGTAAAGTCAGCAGCTCAACCTGCGATAAAGAAAATTGTAACTACCAGGACTATCACTACCAAGAAAGCTGCGCTTACGGAAAATCCATCCACCACGAACCCCCCAGCCTCTCCCAAAAAACCTACGCGTAAAAAATCAATAGCCACAACTAACCATAATTAACCATAATTAAGAAGGCTGCTTAGCTAATGTCAGTCGCTTGACCGCGTTTTCCGGTCTCATCTTTCCTTCTGTGCATTGCGCCATTATTTGCCCGTGCACTCCTTCTTTATCGCAAGGTTTCTCACTATTGTTTTGATACGGTTACCTAAAAAATCTTCTTTAATGTGCGTTAGCGCACAGAACATCGTAGGCATAAATGAAATAGTAGCCGGTATGGTAAATTACTTGGGTTTCGGTTCATTCAATTTTGAATTAAAATAGACCAAACCGAGGTTCGCGTAGTCACTAAATATTTCAACAGCGAATATCGACGTAGCGTACCAAAATAAATACCAGCAAGGGATCGGCCGATTGCACCGATGTTTTACTGGCTCGACTGTTAACTGTTGCGGTTGGTTTTTGAATCCGCCGTGTTTCCTATGACAAAAATACCCGCTGCAATCCTCTCGACAGTATTTTTTATCAACTTCTCTACCTGCGTTGAAGCACTTCCTCTTAACACTGAAACAGGTAAGGAAATCAGCGCATCCATAGGTTCATACCGCTACAAAGAACCGGGACTGATGTCGCTGGATGGGTATAAATTGGGACTAGATTTTCTTGCGACCAAGGCTTTGCCGAATGGTCACTTTGTGCGCGGTGATGTGCGCTTTGCATTGGGTCAAGTGGATTACAGTAGTTCTGGCACTGGCAGTGCCACGGGCAATCCCATTTGGTACATGGAAGCCAGAGGATTAGTCGGTCATGACTGGGGGGGCGACAATGCAGTATTGGCCATTTATACAGGAATCGGCTATCGCTACCTGCTTCATGATGGGCGCGGTATAACCACGGCGGGATATTTTGGCTATCGCCGCGAGAGTAATTATTTTTATTTACCGGTTGGCCTGATACACCGTAGCGCGCTAGCAGACGATGCACGGTTGGTATTAACTCTGGAATATGATCATCTGCTAATTGGCAAACAAGTTTCCAGATTATCGGATGGCGGACAAGGCCACAGTGACCCCACCAATACCCAGAATAAAGGTTATGGCCTGAAGATGAGCATGACTTACGATCAAGATAAATCGTCGATAGGCCCTTACGTGCATTACTGGAATATTGAGGAATCAGAAGTTGTCCCCAAACTCATCAATGGTCTCTTTGCGGGATTTGGTCTCGTAGAGCCGCTGAACAACACCCTAGAATTCGGCATCAAGATGGGGCAGCGTTTCTGATTCATAACATGACCTAGGGACTCTCAAAAATTTAAATATCCAAGCTAGGCAAGGCGCGAGTAAAAAATTAAGCCGACGCATATTTTTGATATGTTAGGCATAATTTTTTATGAGCAACACAGCATAGCGACGGAAATTTAATTTTTTTACGCTGTGCCACCCACCGTCAACCCATCGATTCTCACGGTAGGCTGGCCTACTCCCACCGGCACACTCTGCCCTTCTTTGCCGCACACGCCCACGCCGGGATCGAGTGCGGTGTCGTTTCCGATCATGGAAACACGCGTGAGTGCTTCCGGACCATTACCGATGAGTGTCGCGCCTTTTACCGGATAGGTAATTTTTCCATCTTCGATCATGTACGCTTCTGCAGTAGAGAAAACAAATTTACCGCTGGTGATGTCGACTTGCCCACCACCAAAATTCACTGCATACAAACCACGTTTGACCGACGCAATAATTTCCTGCGGATCGCGTGTGCCATTCATCATCGTGGTATTGGTCATGCGCGGCATGGGGATGTGTGCATACGATTCGCGCCGCGCATTGCCGGTGACGGGCACGCCCATCAATCGTGCATTTAAAGTATCCTGCAGATAGCCTATCAAAATACCATCTTCGATGAGCACATTGCGCTGCGTGGGATTGCCTTCATCATCCATGTTCAGCGAACCGCGCCGATCTGCAATGGTGCCATCGTCCACCACCGTCACGCCTTTAGCCGCCACACGTTCGCCGATGCGTCCGGAAAAAACCGAGCTACCCTTGCGATTAAAATCTCCTTCCAACCCGTGCCCCACTGCTTCGTGCAGCAAAATTCCCGGCCAGCCGGAACCCAGCACCACTGTCATATTGCCGGCAGGGGCAGGGGCGGCATCGAGATTAATGACCGCCTGATGTACCGCTTTCGCTGCGTAATCCTGCAACACCTCATCGGTGAAATACGTATAATCAAAACGCCCACCGCCTCCAGACGAGCCTTGTTCGCGTCGACCATTGCTCTCGACAATCACCTGCACCGAGAGTCGCACTAATGGGCGAATATCGGCCCGCAACAAGCCATCGCTACGCGCCACCAGCACCACATCATATTCACCCGCCAGTCCCGCCATCACCTGCGTGACTCGTGAATCTATTGCTCTGGCGTATTTCTCCAGCCGCTCCAGCAATTTCACTTTGTCGGTATCTTTCAAGCTGGCAATGGGATCGTGTGGCAGATACAGATTTTTATCCGTCGCTTTTTTTAAACCGCCCTGCAACATTGGCACGCTTTGTGTGCCGCCCTGCCGAGCAATGGCACGTGTAGCGAGTGCTGCGCTTTCCAGAGCAACCAAGCTAATATCATCTGAATACGCAAACGCGGTTTTCTCACCGCTGATGGCGCGCACCCCTACGCCTTGGTCAATGCCAAAGCTGCCGGATTTAACGATGCCCTCTTCTAGCGACCAACTTTCCGCGCGGGTGTACTGAAAATACAAGTCGGCATAATCCAACTTGTGCGCCATCATTTTTCCAAACACCTGCTCCAAATGGCCGGTATCTAAAGCATGAGGAGCCAGTAATGATTGCTGGGCAAGTGCAAATATTGTTTCGTTAGTGGGCATAGGTTAAGTTTATTTATCTGGCGATCAGTTTAAGAAATGCTATTTAAAACGCACGAGGGGTTGAGCTTCATTCATACTCAATCCCCCATCAATGAAGTGTAGTGGATTTAGAGATGCCCTTTTATATTGCAATCTGTAGCTACATTGCAATCTGTAGCGTGCGGTGTGACAGTGCGGGCAAGCTTGCGCGCAAGCTATTCTGGTAGGAAGGATTAACGGCGGCGATCACAACGCCAGAGCCACGCGGCAACCGATCCAGCACACGCCCCCACGGATCCACAATCATGCTATTGCCATGCGTTTCGCGGCCACTGAGATGATAACCGCCCTGCGCTGCCGCCACGACGTAGGCCAGGTTTTCAACCGCACGCGCGCGCACCAACACTTCCCAATGCATCTTGCCCGTGGTTTCAGTAAAGGCCGAGGGTAAAACAATGATGTCGACATTGCCCATGGCGCGGAAGAGTTCAGGAAAGCGCAGGTCGTAACAAATCGCCAAGCCGATTCGACCAAACGGACTGTCTACTACTACAACCTTGTTACCCGGCTCAATGGTTTGACCCTCGTGATATTGCTCATTACCTAAATTGAGATTGAATAGATGAATTTTGTCATAGCGCGCCACTTGCTCGCCGTATTCGTCAAAGACTAAGCAGCTATTAAGCACCTTGTCTGGCGTGCTGGCCACCAGCGGGATAGAGCCGCCGACCAGCCAAACTTTATATTTGTGCGCAGTCTTGCTGAGGAATGTTTGAATTACTCCGTCATTAGGTTTTTCGCGCACCGCCACCTTAGCCATATCGTTCAATCCCATCACAGGGAAATATTCAGGCAACACGACCAGCTGCGCACCTTGCTCGGCTGCTTTTTCAATCAGCCGTTCAGCCTCATTTAAGTTATTGACCACGTTGGGGCCAGAGGCCATCTGCACCGCGGCCACTTTGAAGCTTTGTTTCTGTGCGGCTATGCGTTTCTGAGTGGAATTTACATCTATCATTTAGGAATCACTTTTTATAATGGTGCTGCGGGTTCAATTTTCAAGGGTTTTACCTTTGTTGGTACGGGCGGTATCAATGTCCCGTCACCCCTTCTGCCTCTCGACTGCTACCCAGCTTAACTACATTGGGTGCTGCCCATGTTCCGTCTACATTGTATTCAAATGATACTAACTTATCGAGGGGATCTCTAAAAATTTTATTAGCCAGTAATACTCCCATACCCACTGCAGGGCCTGCGGCAAATCCCAATAGGGAAACGGTATCGCTGATGGTGGGCAGGATACGCACACGTAAATCCTGCGTTTCCTGAATTAAATCCACTTGTCCACGCATGGTCACTTTGGCGGCTGATCCTTCAATTTTGAAATCATCAATTTGCATTAAGCCTTGCCTGATTTGCGCGGTACTGCTGATTTGGTCAAACTTAAACCCTTTACTAAACACGTCCGTAAAATCCAGTGTAATGCGCTTGGGTAAAGCCTGTAAACTGAATACACTGAGCAATTTGCCTATACCGGGATCGACTTGCAGAAATTGCCCCTTGCCCACATTCAACTTCAGCGCGCCATCCAACACCGCAACGCCAAATGCTTGCGGCCCGCCCTGCCAATAAAAATTTCCTTCGAGCCGACCTGCGCCATCTTTCACGCTATCGGGGTATCCCAGCCGGGATAGCAGTCTGCCGGAATTAAAAATATCCAGACCAATATTTATTTGTGTTTGCTGACTATCGGGTGTGATTATCCATTTGCCATCTCCTGCCATCACGCCTTCCGGTGTGGTGACATGTATGCGTTCAGCCAGCCAGATTTGCTCCGACCCGTTAACCTGTTTGCCCAACAATAACTCAAGTTTACCCCAGGAAATTTTATTCCAGGTAAGATTGTCCACCGCCAAATCAAACGTTGGGAAGGTTTGCTTTCCCGTGATGGCCAGCATACTCGGATCGCTTGGCAACGCAGTACCTGTCTGTGTGCTGTCTGCGGCAGGCTGCTCGTCGGTCTGACCTGGCGGTGTTTCTGTTAAAGATCGAGCAGGCTGGTCGCTGAGTAAATCGGGGGCTTTTTGCAGATTCAGTGATGTTAATCGCACTGTTAATCTGCCCTTGCCCTGCGGTTGCCATTTCACTTCGCCATTGATTTGAGGTGCAGCCACTTTAGCCAAGATTATTTTGCCTGGCGTGCTGGCCTTGATATGTACATCGTTCAGCGCATAACCCAAGCCACTTATTTTTTTAATTAGTAAATCTGCCCCCTTAAAATTAAAGGAGGATAAATTCAGCGCGCCATCGCCACTCGTGGACTCGAGCAATTTGCCCCATCCCTGCACGGCCAATTCCGGCACAGCGCCAGTCATCCATATACCCGGCTGGATCACACCCGCGCTTGAACCCTGCGCGCTCGAACCCTGCTCCGGTAATGCGCCAAAATGAATATTGCCGCCATGTACCAACCACTCCCCCTTCTTTTTGTAGCGAACTAATTTTGCATCCAGCAACTTGCCATATTGCAGGCTGAGCGTCTCTTGGCTGGCTGTGCGTTGCATCTCAAAGGCTAATGGAATCTGCTCGCTGGCCTGTTTAGTAAAAGGAACCGGCATGTCAAATTGAACTCCAGTCATATTTGAGGTGACCTGCACATTGATACGCTTGGGTTGCACCGTAATATTAGCTTCCCACGGAATGCTGCCATGCAGATAATTTAATATCGGATGGGACACACTATGCCGTAATTGATCCATGTGTGTCACCCCTTGCGCCTTGACAACTAGCGGCTTGCCCAGCTTACGTTTGAGCACTATTGAAGCTGGGCCACCAAAAACTTGTCCAGTTACATTTTTTGTACGCAATGAGGATTCTGTAAACAATAGATGACCACTGGCCTGCTGCACAACAATGCCACCGGGCAATGTCACATCATTTTCAATGAAATGATAATTGCCCGCCACCTTGACTGGAGTGCTTGCAACAATTTTTCTGGCAGTAATTTTTCTGGCAGTAGGCGCAATTGCTACAGGCGTACTGGCCGCAGCAGTATTAGCCACATCAGGCAATTCATTGCTGTTTGAGTTGGTCGTCCGACCAGGCAAGGGAATATCCAACGACAAAATTAGCTTCCCGCTGCCCTGTGTAGAGATGTTATCACTCGCCTCATCGATGTATCCACGCACCGGACTTTGTTGAATAAAATCTAGAAAGTGCGATGTTTTACCCTTAGCCTCACCACGAATTTTCAACATTAAATTAGGGCTAGTAATATCCGGCATCACCACACTCACATTTTGCAAATGCCCGCCCATAGTTACCGCCGTCGAGACAAAGGTTTTGAGACGACGGCCTTGAATAGTAAATTTTGCTACCCCTTGATCTATGACTGGCCAGTCTGGATGATATTTTACCGCTGCGCCAATAGCGCTGGCTTTAATCTGAAAGAGGCCAGAATCTTTTTCATCAAATGGAAACTTTTTTAAATTGCCGCGCAGTATCAAACTGAAATCATTGGACTGCCCATCCAGCAAAGCCTGCTTCACCCAGGCATTGCCCGCACTTTTTAATGCCACCAATGGAATGTAGCGCGACGTGCGCTGCACCAGTGCCCGCGTTAAATTCACTTTTAGATCAATCTCACCAGGGCCGTCGGCTAAAGTTTGAAAGCTACCTGAAATAATGCCCGCTGCATCCTGATTCTCAACGGACACATTCTCGTATTGAATGGCATAACCCAGATCATTTTTCTGCCAACTGGTCTTGGCGGTTAACGAATCAAGCTGTAATGGTTCGGGCATAATTTGTGGCGCATCCAGCTTCAAATTATTTGAGCGTAATGTTAATGTACCAGCATCTTCATTGCCGTTGATTTGTCCGCTTAAACCAGAAAACCCAGGGATGCCCCCCACGCGCCGCAAGGCGAGATTGTCAAATTTCGCTTGAATATCTAAATTCTGCAATCGGTCAAAATTCCCGCTCCATTTAGCTTGTAATTTCGTTACCTGACCGCTTGGAGCAAAGTCTATCAGCTGCTGCCTGGAGTCAGAATTTAAAGGCAGAAAGCTGGCTAGGCTGACCAGTCCCATCAATTCCAACGAGTCGGCGCGCACCTCGCCGCTGGCTGGCTGAGTATCTGTGGCTTTCGCTAGACGCAGGTAAAAATCAACTGGTTGCACATCGAGGCCGTTGTTCAGCTTCAGTGAAAATTTTCGCAACGCAATTTCAAATCCGTTACTGACGTTTTCCCAGACCAGGCGACCGCGCATAGTCAGTATTTCAAGTGGCAATACATCATCTGCTAATTGTGTGCTAATACCGGACAAAGCAACATCCATGGTCATTCTGAACACCTGTCCTGCCCGTACATCCATCCAACCCCGCACCGCACCCTTGCCACGTTTAAGCACGCTTACCGTAGGCAGCCAAGGTTCCCATGCCGGAATGTTGGCGTAATTCAGGTGGGTGTACGCCTGTCCATACCACGCTTTTGGGTCAGCGAAACTGTCGCCATAAAAGTCACCGCGCACATCCAGATTCGTAGACAGCTGCGCCGGAGGTTGGGCGCGCACCGCGAAGCGATGGCGCGATTCATCATTATCAATCAGTAAATTTACATGCTCAAAAAGTAGCTCGGGTGCGGCATTGAGCTCGTCTTTCCAGGTGATGCGCGCATCGCTGACCACTATGCGCGGCGGATGCAAAATCATATCCAGTACATTGTCCCCTTGTGGGACATTGCTATCGGTGACCTGTTCGGCTGCTTCACTTTTCAGGGAAAAGTTGGCGACGTGTATTTTTCCTAGCAGATCGCGCCGAATATGCAAATCTGGATTTTGAATTTCCAGGCTATGTAACCTGACCTTCCTAGTGATTAGTGTTCTCCATGACAATACGTTTTCTATGCGCTGAAATGACAAGGTCGTGTGGCCTTTATTATCCAGCATACGCACATCGCTAAAAATCAGGCGCGGACGAATGCCGTGCCAATCCGCCTGAATTTTTCCTATTGTTATCGGTTGATTCGCTACTTGGCTGGCTATCGTTGTGATATCTTCGTGATAGTGTTCAATGTCCGGAAACAGCCAGAATTTCGACCACAGCCATATCACTGCGCTCAACAAAACTATGCCAGCTACCAATATGCGAGCCAGAATTTTGAAGCTTAACAATGAATTTTTCAGGATTTTTTTTGGCATAGCGGCGGCTAATTAAACATCCCCAATAAATAATTCAACCTGTCCGCACAGGGCACTTTTATAATGAAGCCATATTTACAGATTTCTAAATCCACAGCGAATCCAAATTTTAAATGACTCAGCCCCGTGTATTTTAACCCGAAGCACCTCTTATGAATACCCAGACATCCGCTTCTGCACTTGATTTTGAAGCGGCTTTGCAGCGTACGCTGCACTGCAGCCGCTATGTACAACGTTTGCTCGCCAGCAACGAAGTGCTCTTAACCTCGCTTCGTACCGACTACTTGCAACCCTGCTCTGTCGCACAAATGCGGCAATGGCTGGCTGACATGCCTATCAGCGATGAAGCCTCGTTATCTGTTGCACTGCGGCAACTGCGTAAGCGCGTCATGCTGCAACTGCTCACACGCGATCTGGGCGGGCAAGCGGATTTAGCAGAAGTCGTGCGCACTATGACTGCGCTGGCTGAGCTCGTAATACAGCAGTCTCAAACCCGAGTGATGCAGTCGTTAGTTGAACAACATGGGCAACCGCGCAGTGCCAGCACAGGCGCAATTCAAACACTGCTAGTCATCGGCATGGGAAAACTGGGCGGCGAGGAACTTAATGTCTCGTCCGATATTGATCTGATTTTTGTCTACCCTGAAGATGGCCAAACGGGGGGTGCAGATGACATTGTCCCCTTGTGGGACAACGCTGCTACCCACTATCAATCCATCAGCAACCACGAATTTTTCAGCAAGCTAGGCAAACGCATTATTAATCTGATTGATGAAATAACTGCTGAGGGTTTTGTCTTTCGCGTGGATATGCGCCTGCGGCCTTATGGCGACAGCGGCCCACTGGTAGTGAGTTTGGCCGCGCTGGAAGAATATCTGGTTACCCAAGGACGTGAATGGGAGCGCTACGCTTGGATTAAAGCGCGCGTGGTTTCACCCATTGCTAGCACGACCACACAAGAATTAACTCAACTTACCCAACCATTTATTTTTCGCAAATATCTGGACTTCAGTGCGTTCGATTCCATGCGCAAATTGCACATACAAATTCAACGCGAAGTGCAGCGGCGTGATCGACAAAACAATATCAAGCTGGGTCCCGGCGGCATACGAGAAATCGAATTCATCGCACAAGTCTTTCAACTTATACGCGGTGGACAGAATATAGGTTTACGTACACGCCCCACGCTGCAAGTATTACAACGCCTGGCTGAGAAGGGTATGTTAGCACCGGAAATCGTTGCTAGCTTGAGTCAGGCCTATGTGTTTTTGCGTAATCTGGAACATCGCTTGCAATATCTGGATGATCAGCAAACGCAGGATATACCTGACAATCCGGTCGACCAGGAAATTCTCGCACTCGGTATGGGCTACTCCGATTATGCCGCACTGTTGGCACAATTAAATACACACCGGCAATTAGTCAGTGAACAATTCGCGCTGATTTTCAGTACCCAGCAGGAGCTGACTAGCGACATTGCAGGCAGTGACATTGCAAGCAGCGATTTATGGCATGCCAATATGCAGGCACAAGAGGTGGCCGCTGCACTGGATAAGTTTGGCTATGCTGATGATTCTTCTGCACTGGCAGAACGGCTCGTGCAAATTCGTCAGAGCGGGCGCTACCGCCAGTTACCCGCTCCCAGTCAACGCCGGCTAGATAAATTAATTCCGCAATTTATTACGCTGTGTGCCACCCAATACAACCCCGATCAAGCACTGCTGCGCGTGCTTAAGTTGCTGGAAAACATCAGCCGCCGTGCGTCTTATTTGTCTTTTCTGGCGGAGTACCCACAGGTGCTGCCGCGACTCACAAATCTCGCCAGCGCCAGCGAATGGGCCAGTGAATATTTAGTGCAGCATCCCATGCTGCTGGATGAATTATTAGATGCCCGCGAAATTTATCGTGCGCCGGATTGGGTCAGCTTAAGTGCCGATTTACAAGCTGAGTTGACCCAACATGCTGACGACATCGAGCAGCAAATGGATGCGCTGCGGCGCTTTCAACACAGCCAGATTTTTCATCTGCTGGCGATGGATATACAAAACTTGCTGACGCTGGAAACGCTGAGCGATCATTTAAGTGATCTGGCAGATTTAATTCTGCACCATGTTTTACAAATCTGCTGGCGTGATATGTCAGCCACCCATTCCATGACAGCTGGGTCCATGACAGCTGGTTCCACGGCAGCTGACCCACCGAAATTTTCTATCGTCGCCTATGGCAAGCTGGGCGGGCGCGAATTGGGCTATGCTGCCGATCTGGACATTATTTTTCTATATCAAGACGACCATCCCGATGCAGCACAAATCTATGCACGCTTAGCGCAACGCATCAATTCAGTGTTGAGCAGCTACACCGCCTCGGGACGATTATATGAAACGGACTTGCGTTTGCGTCCCAATGGAGCCAGTGGTTTGTTGGTCAGTTCGATTGAAGCATTTGAACAATACCAGAACAAGGATGCTTGGGTATGGGAACATCAGGCTCTGACCCGAGCCAGATTTTGTGCGGGCGATGAACAAATCGGCGTGAAATTTGAAGTGATACGTACCGCGATATTATGCAAGCCACGCGATATAAATACCCTGCGCGCAGAGGTCATAAAAATGCGCCATAAAATGCTGGATGCACATCGCAATGATAGTGATTTGTTCGACATCAAACATGACCATGGTGGCATGGTCGACATCGAATTCATCGTGCAATTTTTAGTGTTGGCGTACGCACATCAATATTCCGAGCTAACGAAAAATAGCGGCAATATCGCGCTGCTCAATCGTGCGGCAGAATTAAAATTAATTAATCAGGATATGGTTCAGGCAGTTTGCAACATATACCGAGCGGAGCGCGCGCTGCAACACAAAATGCGCCTGAATAATGAGCCTGTCAGCCGCATCAGCAAAGAGCATCTGGATGTACAGCCAGTGTTGGAGTTGTGGAAACAGTTGTTTGAAGAAAAAACCAGTGCGTAGCTTGCCCCCAAATTAATTTTCAGATTAATTTTTTTAAGGCATCCTTAATCCTTAAGTATCTGCGTACTTGTCGGATCAAACGCAGATAATTTATTGGGATTTGATTTTATTAACTGTTGCGCACTTGATGGATCGTATGACGGAAATTTATTAGTGTTTACCTTCTGCTGCTGCGGGGCAGCGACAGCTTTTTTATGCGGCTCACTGACTTTTTTAAGTAATCCATAAACTGCAATTTCACCTTTGCCTTTTAAATAAGTCATCTTGGCTTGATCAAATTGATAATCCGCACGCAAGCGCGCATAGGTATTTTTGTCGACCAGAATTTGATCCACCTCTGCATCAGCAGTCAGGCGACTGGCAGTGTTGACAGTATCGCCCCACAGGTCATAAATGAATCGCTTGGTGCCGATGACACCCGCCACCACCGGGCCAGTGGCGATGCCGATGTGCATGCCGAGGTTATATCGAGATAGCTCAGGATGGGTGGCTATAAAGCTGCGAATTTCCAGCGCCATGTCGGCTACCTTGCTGACGTGATCCGGACTGTTGGTAAGACCGCCCGCCACCATGTAGGCATCGCCTATGGTTTTGATTTTTTCCAGACCATGTTTTCCCGAGAAAGAATCCAGCCAGGAAAATATGGTATTAAGTAAATCGACCATGCGTTCTGGCGGCAATTGTTCGGCCAGTTGGGTAAAATTAACGATGTCGGCAAACATCACGGTCACGTCAGGATGCGCGTCTGCAATCAAGCCCTGTTTGTCTTTCAGGCGGAGTGCAATGTGTGCTGGCAGCACGTTGAGTAAGAGGCGTTCCGATCGATTTTGTGCATCCGTGAGTAGTTGATGTTGCTGGCTTAGTTGCTGTCTTATTTTTTCTGTCTCTAAAGCGAAGTAGCGCAACAGTATATATAGAATAGACGACATCGCCGTGAAGTTAATCGCAAAAAATACGCCCACAGCTTTCATTGAAACGCCATCATGTTCGCCTACACCTAAAAAGTAATCAAAAAACCCAGTCAAAATTGTTAATACGATATAAGCCACAAACCACGGAATAGATTCACGCCAACCTGCTACTACTATGGCAGCTATCGGGGACAGCAACGCCCACAGCATGAGTCCGCTGGAAGTGACCGAGCTACCAATGCTCCACTGCATAATAAAGGGTGCGAACAAAAATAGGCTGAGCTGCACAAAACGAAAAATGACGAAATTGCCGTTTTTGAGGTAAATCACCAGTGACGTGACGGAAATGATTTGATAGGTCAGCGGCACATTGGCGGAATATTTCAGACCCATCATCCAATAAATTGCCAGCCACAGCATGACTGCGCAGATCATCAGTGCGCAGGCGAACACTAGCAAGCTCCTACGCAGCTTATCCTGCGCGGCTGCTACGTCAGCGTCTGTTTTCAATACTCCAGATAGCCCAGTCATATACTCTCCGCTAAAGGACAAGGACATTTCTATAAATTCAGCTTTATGGTACACGAATTATTACATGATGCGTTACCATCCAGAAGGTATTCACGCGGGAGCCAGCAGACATGCAAACTACATTGAAAGACCAATCATTCAGCTTCACTATACCTGCTGATGCATTCGTTCTATCCACGCGGGACAGGCATTCAGTTTTTCAGCAACGGGCTATACTCCGCCTCCTGCAAATAATTTTCTGGTTGATGAAACCGACACTGGCACACCAGATCAAGTATCGACGGACTACACCAATTCCCGATAAAAACGATCACTGTGTTACCTTCGTCTTCGGCTCCTGAGTGAAACAACTAGCCATCTGACTGATGAAACTACTAGCCATTCCACTAGGTTGTCAAAGGACGACAACCAAGTGGCTGGTTATAACCCAGCAAAAGGCTTTGCATAGCCAATCGGCTAAGTCACCAAAATACGGTGACATAAGCCGCTGGTTAACGCTGGGCAAGTCATTGGTTATAGCCGTACTCAAATGTACTGTCTTCACCCGCAAGGGGTAGACCGTGGTTGTAAAGCCGATGAATCGGCAACAACCACGCACCGTCGCCTCATCCTTGCCGCCTTGTGCTCCTTTTTATCGGAAACTAGAATTAGCGGTTAGCGGCTGGCTGTATTCCGATGACGCTAAAGATGCAGATTTAGTGCAAAGCAAAGCCGGATATGCCGTTGTTTCCTTTATTTTTTAAGTACCCTTAAGCCATGACCAAAACATCGAACCTTGACCTGCTTCACCGCTCCCGTGCAGCGGTCTGGCATCCTTGCACACAGATGAAGCAGCATGAGACATTGCCGCTCATCCCTATTCAACGCGGCGACGGAGCCTGGCTGGTTGATTTTAATGGCGTGCGCTATCTGGATGCGGTGAGTTCGTGGTGGGTGAATCTATTCGGACATTGCAATCCACGCATTAATGCCGCCATTGTTGAACAACTGGGTCAACTCGAACACGTCATGCTGGCGGGCTTCACGCATGAGCCTGTGATCACGCTTTCAGAACGCTTGGCGAAACTTGCGCCGACGGGTTTGGGACATTGCTTTTATGCTTCAGATGGCGCATCCGCTGTAGAAATCGCACTAAAAATGAGTGCTCACTATTGGCGTAATTGTGGTTATCCCGACAAAACTAATTTTATCAGCCTGCAAAACAGTTATCACGGCGAGACGCTGGGCGCGCTCTCGGTCACCGATGTTGCCTTATTTAAAGATGCTTACGGCGCGCTGCTCAAGCAGCACGCCACCGTGCCCAGTCCGGATAGTCGTCTAGCTGAAGCTGGAGAAAGTTCGCATGACTACGCCTTGCGCTGCGCCGTGCAGCTTGAAGATTATTTGCAACAGCATCATCAAAATATTGCCGCCTTTATTATTGAGCCACTGGTGCAAGGTGCGGCTGGCATGGCCATGTATCACCCGGTGTATCTGGCGCGTGCGCGTGCATTATGCGACCAATTTAACGTGCATTTAATTGCCGATGAAATTGCGGTGGGAATGGGGCGCACGGGGACGATGTTTGCGTGTGAGCAAGCCTCGGCTGGTATTGGACAAATGAACGGCATTACGCCTGACTTTCTGTGCTTGTCCAAGGGAATTACCGGTGGCTATTTGCCGCTGTCTGTTGTAATGACTCGCGGTCAAATCTACCAGGCATTTTATGCGGATGAAATTGCACGCGGTTTTTTGCACTCGCATTCCTACACAGGCAATCCGTTGGCCTGCCGCGCCGCATTGGCCACGCTGGATATTTTTGAGCAAGACAATGTGCTGGCAGAAAATAAAAATAAAGCTGCCTATTTCAATCGCATTGCGCAACCCTTACGCGCACATCCGCACGTTAAACATTTCCGCAACATCGGCATGATCTGGGCGTTTGAAGTTGAACAAACAAAGCCTAACTTTGCTCAACGCTGCTTTGCACTGGCACTGGAACAGCAGCTACTGTTGCGCCCGATAGGTAATACTTTATACTTCATCCCACCGTACATCATCAGCGAAGCTGAAATGGATGAGCTGATTACACGTACTCTGATTGTCATTGACCGCCTGACGAACTAACAAAGTGAAACTATCACTCATTCTTACAATTATAGAGAACGCTCTTGTAGTATTTACGGGTACGCAATGATCGTTCTTATCTGAATTTGAAATAACCTATGCACACTCTTATTTGCGGTTCCCTGGCTTACGACACCATCATGGTGTTTCCCGATCAATTCAAAAAACATATTCTGCCGGAGCAAATACACATACTGAATGTCGCGTTCCTTGTTCCAGAAATGCGCCGTGAATTTGGCGGCTGTGCGGGGAACATTGCTTACAATCTGCATCTCTTAGGTGGACAGCCACTTATCATGGCTACTGTGGGACATGATTTTGCCCCATATGCTGCGCGCCTGAACAGGTTAGGCATCTCACAAAAATATATACGCACCATAACAAATAGCTTTACTGGGCAAGCCTTCATCACCACTGATCTGGATGACAATCAGATCACCGCATTTCATCCGGGCGCGATGTTCTATTCCGAACAAAATAGCGTGATGGATGCCCCGCAAGCCACACTTGGCATCGTCTCACCGGACGGGCGCACAGGCATGTTGCAACACGCACAGGAGTTTCATACAGCAGGGATTCCGTTTGTATTTGATCCTGGTCAAGGAATGCCCATGTTCAGCGGCGCAGAATTGTTGCACTTCCTACAGCAAGCTGATTACGTTACCGTGAACGACTACGAGGCGAAATTACTACAGGACAAAACAGGCAAAACCATTGCAGCGTTAGCCAAGCAAACCCGCGCTTTTATTGTGACCTTGGGCGCGCAAGGCTCCATCATTTACAGCGACGGAAAAGAAATTATTATCCCCACGCCAAAAGCTGAACAATTGCTCGATCCTACCGGCTGCGGCGATGCCTACCGCGCAGGTCTGCTGCATGGCATACAACAAGGCTGGGATTGGGAAACCAGCGGACGACTCGCCGGGCTACTCGGCTCCATAAAAATCGCCAGCCGTGGGGGACAAAATCACATACTCACACGCGATGAAATTGCTGCGTTGTTTAAAAAACATTTTGGCTATGCGATAGCGTTGAAAACATCGGCATAATTGAGATTGGGCGCAGACACTGAACGATATTCAAGAAGAAAACCCTGAAAATGCGGCGTGTAATTTTTACATTGTCCCCTTGTGGGGCGTGGTCACAAACTCCGAGATTTATCTCCTGCCACAAAGCCGCGTAACGGCTCGTTAATACCTTTTCCTAAAGCAATCACTTTAAATAACTCCCCCATTTCGGCAGGGCTGGTGAGTTTTTGTAATTGCGATGAGAACGATAAGTATTGCAGTACTTTGCTGGGGGAAGTGTCGTTAAGTAATTCAGTGATGCCGCAATTAATTAAAAAGTGTGCTTGAGTGGTGTAGCCGTACAAGTGCAAACCCACATCTATGGCAGATTCGGCCACGGCAGTAAAGTCCACATGGACAGTGATGTCTTGCAGGCCGGGCAAAAAAAATGGGTCATCATGCGCGTGATGTCGATAGTGGCACATCAGCGTGCCGTTATTGCGCTGCGGATGGTAGTACTCACGCGCGCCAAAACCATAATCAATAAATAGCAACACACCTTTATCCAAGCGCTCACTCAAGCTGCTCACGAGGCCGCGCGCGGCCAGTGATATTTCACTGAGCATATTGTCTGCAGGTACTACCAGCTTGGACATTTCCAGCGCGTAGTGATGCAGCATCCGGCTTTGTGGCGCACGCTCATCCCAGGTTAATTGCTCATCTATGCACAGCACACCGCGCTCGCTGATCTCGCCATTCGCCCAGCGCACCAGATGAACGGGCAACGCATCCAGCACTTCATTAGCTAGCACGCAACCTGATATTTTATCGGGCAGCGCATCCAACCAATGTACGCGATTAATTAAATGCGGCACATGCTCTTGCAATAATAATTTCTGACGCTGGCGCAGATCGGTGCTGATTTCTAGAATGTCATAGCGCGTGGGCAGACTGTTTAATTTTTCCAGCTCACTCAAAATATCAACCGCTAATTTGCCGCTGCCAGCACCCAGCTCTAGAATCACGGGTGCACTCTGCACCATGATTTCTACAATTTGACGCGCCAAAGTACGACCAAACAGCGGTGAGATTTCCGGCGCAGTTACAAAATCGCCAGCAGCTCCAAATTTGTGCGCGCCAGCGCTGTAATACCCCAGCCCCGGGGCATACAGTGCCAGCTCCATATAGCGCGAAAAGGGAATCCAACCGTCTTGCAGTGCAATGTCGTGATTAATTAAATCACGTAGTTTATTGCTGTGTGCCAGTGCATCAGGCGAGGGTTGAGGTAGGGCGGACATAGCTTTTTGAAGTTCTAAACGTGATATTTCTCGCCCGCAGGATTTTAAAAGCTGAGCAAGTCTGAGATTTATGCAGTGGCTTCATGGTAAATTACTGAGTGGGCAACGGCTAACAGTTTAGTGGAGAGTGCGGTGCAAGGCAAAGTAATATTAGTTACGGGTGGTGCGAAGCGAGTGGGTGCGGCAATTTGTCGTAGGTTACACGCAGTGGGAGCGATGATTGTCTTACATTACCGCTCCGCCGAACGAGAAGCGCAGGCGTTGCATGCCGAGTTGAATACTGTGCGCGCAAACTCGGTGTTGTGTGTGCAAGCGGATTTGCTGAACACCGAAATTTTGCCAAAACTGGTCGCAGATACAATTCAGTATTTTGGGCGGCTGGATGGGCTAGTCAATAATGCTTCCAGTTTTTTCCCCACGCCGTTGGCTACAATAAGCGAGCAACACTGGCATGATCTAATCGGCACTAATCTGAAAGCGCCATTGCTGCTGGCACAGGCAGCTGCCGCCGAATTAAAACGCACCAATGGCGCGATTGTTAATATTGTTGATATACATGCCGAACGTCCGATGAAAAATCACCTCTTATATAGCGTGGCCAAATCGGGCTTGGCCGGATTAACCCGCGCGTTGGCACAAGAATTAGCCCCACATGTGCGCGTGAATGGTGTTTCACCTGGTGTAAATATCTGGCCGGAAAATAACTCTTGGGCAAATGAAGCGCATCGCCGAGAAAGTATCGCGCACACACTGCTGCAACGTGCGGGTGAACCGGAAGACATTGCCCGCACGGTGCAATTTTTATTAAACGACGCACCCTATATCACCGGACAAATTATTGCCGTGGATGGGGGAAAAAATATTAACATTTGAATTATGAACGACATCGCACAACCCATACATTTTGAACATCTGTCCAACAACTCCAAGCGACTGCGTGGTCGCCTAGAGCAAAATGTTGGGCGCGCCATCAGCGATTTTAATATGATCGAAAATGGTGACACCATCATGGTGTGTATGTCCGGCGGCAAGGATTCATACACTCTGCTGGAAATTTTACGAACCTTGCAAAAGCGCGCACCGATTGACTTTAAGCTGATCGCCATGAATCTGGATCAGAAGCAACCTGGCTTTCCAGAACACATATTGCCGGATTATTTCAAATCCATCGGCATCGAATATCACATCGAAACACAAGACACCTATTCCATCGTCAAGGAGAAAATTCCAGAAGGAAAAACTACTTGCTCGCTGTGCTCGCGTCTGCGGCGCGGCATTATTTATCGTGTTGCAAAAGAGTTGGGCGCAAATAAAATTGCACTGGGTCATCATCGCGATGACATGATCGAAACGCTATTTTTGAACATGTTTTTTGGCGGAAAATTAAAAGCCATGCCACCAAAACTGGTTACTGATAAAGGCGATCATGTGGTCATACGTCCGCTGGCCTATGCTGCGGAAAAAGACATTGCACGTTTTGCGCGTGAAATGGAATTCCCCATCATCCCATGCAATTTGTGTGGTGCGCAGGAAAATTTACAACGCCAAAATATTAAAGAAATGCTGGCTGAATGGGAGCGGCAATATCCGGGGCGCAATCAAACTATTTTCACGGCCATGCAAAACGCTAAACCTTCACACCTGATGGATGGCACTTGGTTTAATTTTAAAAATATCAAGGCGGGGGATGTTGTAGCAGAGGGTGATGTAGCGTTCGATGAATAAGGAAACACCGCACAGTGGCTGCACGGGCGAATTGCTGTGTTGCTCGGTGCTCGAAATCCTCATGTATTACTTATACATTCCGGTTTCTGTGCGCCGTGCGCCTTGCATTTCATCCCGCTCGCCAACTGTGCAATGCTTCCTTGCTCCACGTTCATGACCTCTTTCATTAATCCCCGCCGCTTGTACACTTTTGTTTTATGGCTGCTGCTGCCTTACGTGGCGTTTCATCTGCTGTGGCGCGCACGCAAGCAACCTGAATATTTGCAACATGTTGGCGAACGTTTTGGTCACTACACCGTTGGCTCCAAGCACCCGATTATTTGGTTGCACACCGTGTCGGTTGGAGAAACACGCGCCGCTGCAAATTTAATTCAGCAGTTGCAAAAAGCTTACCCGCAACATCAATTATTACTCACGCACACCACGCCCACAGGACGTGCGGCCAGCGAACAACTTTATGGCAATGAGGTGTTGCGCGTGTATCTGCCTTACGATTATCCATTTGCCGTAGCAAATTTTTTACAGCACTTCAAGCCGAGCTTGGGCATTTTGCTGGAGACTGAAATCTGGTTTAATTTGATTCACGCCTGTCACGTAAAAAATATTCCGCTGCTGTTGCTCAATGCACGCCTGTCCGAAAAATCTGCCAGCCGCTATGCCCGCTTTCCACATCTCACACAGATGGGTCTGAAAGAGTTAAGTGCAATTGCCGCGCAAAGTGATGGCGATGCAACGCGCCTAAAAAATCTGGGTACACCCCAAGTTGCGGTCATGGGCAATCTTAAATTCGACATCGAACCGCCTGCAACCATGTTGAAATTAGGCGCAGTGTTGCGTGTTCAATGGGGACAAAATCGAAAAATATTCCTAGCTGCCAGCACGCGCATCGGTGAAGAAGCATTGCTGTTACAGGCACTCCAGCAAATAAATATTCCCAACATGCTGACCGTCATTGTGCCGCGCCACCCACAGCGCTTTGATGAAGTGGCGAACTTGCTTACGCAACGCAACATTCGCTTTCAGCACCGCAGCGAAAATCTGCCGATAACTGATGACATACAAGTATTGTTGGGCGACAGCATGGGCGAAATGTTTGCTTACTACGCTGCTTGCGACATAGCATTTATTGGTGGAAGCCTGCTGCCATACGGCGGGCAAAATTTGATTGAGGCGTGTAGCGTAGGCAAGCCCGTACTCATCGGGCCATACACGTTTAATTTTGCACAAGCCACCGAACAAGCGGTGGAATGTGGTGCTGCGGTGCGTGTGCGAGATGTCGCTGAACTTACCCAGATCGTGCAAAATCTATTTAATCATCCTGAAAAAATAGATGCCGCCAGCAAGGCGGCACTGAAATTTGTGAACGCCCATCGTGGCGCGACACAACTTGCGATGACACACATTGCACCGCTTTTGCCTCATTCTCAAAAGTAGTAGTACAATTCCACCATCATGATCCCTATCACACCGCGCAAAAATAAATTACTCATCCGCCTGACCTTGGCGGCGGTGTTGTTTGCGCATGGGGTTATTGCGGCACATGCTTGCGTGTTACCGTCGATGAGCCCTACGCAGGCTTTCGTTACGCAGGATGCAACAAAGCAGCCCTGTAACCAACACGTAATAACAACATCATCGGAACAAGATCCCATCGTGCAGCAGCTGGCCGTACAGATGAATGGTAACGCGTGTTTGACGAGCTGCACACAAACCGACCAGATCAATGTCGATCATCACAATGTGACGGTTGCGCACGTCAGCACCACAAATTTTTTGCCAGCCACGCTGCCCGTACAGTGCATGGCCTCAGTCTTTATCCCGTCCTACCAAGTCCTCAATACAGGTCCGCCTGTCACCATTCGTTTCTGCACGTTTCTAATATAGCCGTCGCTTCCGCATAGCTGCCCCTGACTTCAGGGTGTGACGCTGTGCGATTTCTTTGGGGGCGCGGTGATAACTGCGCCTCTCGCGAGTAATGTGAGTTTCACATAGCTGAGTTGGAGAAAGCGATGAACATTAAAAAATTTTTATTCAATAAAATATCCGTACTGAAATTTTTTAGCTTTTATTTAAGCCTGTGCATGACGAGTCTATCCATAGCAAGCCTGACTATGTGGCCAGTCTGGAATTCTTATGCCGAGCCATTTCCTGGTGCACAGGTAGAAGAGTTGCTGGACTGGGCGCAGCAGCACAATCCAGAATTGGCTGCCAGTCGAGCTGAGGCCGAGGCGATAGCACAGCGTATTGATGTGGCATCGGCTTTGCCTGATCCGACCTTGCGGGCACAGTCGATGGATATTAACAATCCTAACAACACGACTAACCGCACGATCTACTATACTTTGATGCAAGCCGTGCCGTTCTGGGGTAAGCGTGGCTTGCGGCGCGAGTTGGCTGAGGCGGAATCTGCTCAGGCGCAGGGTTTGAATTTTGAAACTTGGGCTGATCTGGCAAGCAAAATAAAAATAAATTTCGCGCAATATTATTTACTGCATCACAGCACGAAAATTACGCAGGAAATGCTCGCGTTACTGAATAATCTAGAGCGCATCGCACAAACACGTTACGCCACCGGACTGGCCGTTCAACAAGATGTGCTACGCGCACAAATTGAATTAACCCAATTGCAACGTGAACAAGTAATGCTGAATGCCGAACATCATCATGTTATCGCCCGATTGAATACATTATTGCGTCGTCCACCCGCCGCGCCACTGGCCGGTCCGCAGAGGTTGCGCGTTATACCGGACAAAACGCATCAGGTGCAGGCTAAATTAGAACAGCGCTTGCAGCTAACAAACCCACAACTTTTTGCTGTTGAAGCCCAGCTGATTGCAGCAGAAAAAAATTATGAATTGGTGTTGCGAAATCGTTATCCGGATTTTGTTTTTGGCGTGATGCCCGTGCAAAAAGGTGGTCAAATTACTGAGTGGGGTGTCATGGCGGAATTCAATATTCCGTTACAGCAAGGCTCACGTCGTGCACAAGAGCGATCCGCCAGTGCCGAGCTGAATGCAGCAAGATCACGCAAAGAAGCATTGGCAACACAATTGATTGGCGATCTGGCCGAGCAAGTACTCAGCCTAAAGGCGGCGCAGCGCACGGAAAATCTTGCCAGCAATAGTTTGTTGCCGCAAGCAGAAGCCACGTTGCAAGCAGCGCTGGCGGGTTATCAAACGGGAAAAGTGGATTTCGCCACCTTGCTGGATGCACAACGCCAATTGTTGCAAGCCAAGCTGGATGTGTTGAATGCGCAAGTAGCCGCACAAACCAATCTGGCGCAAATTGAAAAGTTGCTGGGAGAAGAATTATGAAACTCGCCACTAAAAATATGAACGGGAAATCAAAATTAGGAAAAGTTATTTGGGGTTTGGTGGCGTTGCTATTGATCGGCTTGGGTTATTGGTCGGGCATGCAGCGCAGCGTCCATGTGGCACAACAGAATGTAACTGCTCAGGCGGAGCGCAAACCACTGTTTTACCGCAACCCGATGGGCTTGCCCGACACCTCGCCAGTGCCTAAAAAAGATGCGATGGGCATGGATTACATTCCAGTTTTTGCAGGCGATGAGTCGGTGGCGGGTAGCAGCCAGCACGTAACAATCAGCGTGGAAAAAATTCAAAAACTAGGTGTAAAAAATATAGTCGTTGGCAAACAGGTGTTCACACAAACTGTTCGTGCCGTTGGTCGCGTTGAGCCAAACGAGCGCAGCATTCACATCATCGCGCCAAAATTTGAAGGCTGGGTCGAACAGTTACACGTGAATACAACAGGTGCTGAGGTGCATGTCGGACAAGCCCTGTTTGAAGCGTACAGCCCGGAATTGTTATCCGCGCAACGCGAATATCAGATTGCCGTGCAAGGCGCGGCAGCAATGAAAAATGCTTCGCCCGAAGCACTGGCGAACATGAACAATCTGGTGAATTCCAGTTTGGCGAGGCTAAAAAATTGGGATGTTGCGCCCGAAACATTGCGCCCGCAAAGCGAAGCTGGTGTGTCTAAATCTGATGTGAATAAATCTGGCGAGATAAAACGGACGATTACTTTCCGCTCGCCCGTGCGCGGTATCGTGCTGGATAAGCTCGCGCTGAAAGGTATGCGTTTCATGCCAGGCGAGACGCTGTTCAAAATTGCCGATTTGTCCAAGCTGTGGGTGATCGCCGATGTGTTCGAACAGGACATTGCTTTGCTCAAAACCGGACAAGCGGCGCAGGTCAGTATTGATGCCTTTCCCGGAAAAGAATTGACAACACACATCAGCTATATATATCCCACGATTAATGAACAAACGCGCACGGCGCAGGTGCGGCTGGAATTGAATAATGCAGATGGTCAGCTACGTCCCGGCATGTTTGCACAAGTCACGTTGGCGATAAAAAATAATCAGCAAGCGGTGTTGGTCGTGCCGGATGTTGCAATTATTTATAGTGGTCGGCGTGAGTTGGTGTTGGTGGATTTGGGTGCGGGAAAATTTGAACCGCGTGTAGTGAAATTGGGCAGACAGTCAGACGATCAAATTGAAATTCTGGCAGGCGTGGCTGAGGGCGAAAAAGTCGTGGTCAGTGCGAATTTTCTGATCGATGCAGAGAGCAATTTAAAAGCTGCTATCGCTGGCTTTGGCGAACAGAGTGCGCCCGCGCGCACGGCCAACAAAGCCCCACAAGGGGACAATGACGTGCAGCCCGCACAAACTCATCGCGGTGTGGGCATTTTGGACGCGACCGATGCTGGCAGTGTCACCATAACGCATAGTGCCATTGCCGCATTGGGCTGGCCGGCGATGAGCATGAATTTTAATTTGGCTCATGCTGGCTTGATTAAAGGCATCAAGCCGGGCGAAGAAATTGATTTCGAGTTTGTCGAGCGCCAGCCAGGGGTGTGGGAGGTGACCAAAATAATCAAAGTGGCACAGCCCGCACCCACGCGTAAAGGACACTGAATATGTTAGCCAAGATTATTGAATGGTCGGCACGCAACATTTTTTTGGTGTTGCTGGGAACCGTGTTTGTCATCGGGGCGGGGCTGTATGCGCTGGTGAAAACGCCGCTGGATGCCATTCCAGATTTATCTGATGTGCAGGTCATAATTTATACCGAATACCCCGGCCAAGCCCCGCAAGTGGTCGAAGATCAAATCACCTATCCACTCACCACGGCTATGTTGGCGGTGCCCAAATCCAAAGTGGTGCGCGGTTTTTCTAATTTTGGCGTGAGTTTTGTGTATGTGATTTTTGAGGATGGCACGGATATTTATTGGGCGCGTTCGCGTGTGCTGGAATATTTAAATTCTGCCGCACAACGATTTCCGGCAGGCGTAACGCCCGCGCTAGGACCCGATGCCACGGGCGTGGGCTGGGTTTATCAATATGTTGTGATCAGCGCGCAGCACACGCTGGCTGAATTGCGTGCTATTCAAGATTGGTTCGTGCGCTATCAGCTCACCAAGGCGCATGGCGTGGCAGAAGTCGCCAGCATCGGTGGCTTTGTCAAACAATATCAGGTGGTGGTTGATCCGCGTAAATTACAGGCATATGGCATTCCGTTGGCGCAAGTCAGCCAGATTATTCGCGACAGCAATCGCGATGTTGGCGGGCGCGTGGTGGAGATGGCTGAAACAGAATACATGGTGCGCGGCATGGGATATTTGCGCGGCGTGGATGATCTGAAAATGCTGGTGCTCAAAAGTGATCGCGGCGTGCCAGTGTTGTTGCGCGATGTGGCGCACATCGAGTTAGGGCCGGATGAGCGACGCGGCTTGACCGAATTAAATGGCGAAGGCGAGGCGGTGTCGGGAATTGCCATTGCGCGCTATGGAGAAAATGCGTTGGCGGTGATTGAAAACGTCAAAACAAAAATAAATGAGATCAGCAGCGGCTTGCCGAGTGGTGTTGAAATTCGTGCGGTTTATGATCGCTCGGATTTAATTCATCGCGCAATCGCAACCTTGAACAAAACGCTAATAGAAGAGGCGATTATCGTGGCGTTGGTGTGCATGGTATTTTTGTTGCATGTACGCAGCGCATTGGTGGCAATTGTGATGTTGCCAGTGGGCGTATTGATCGCATTTATATTGATGTATGCACTGGGTATGAATTCCAACATCATGAGTCTAGGCGGGATTGCTATTGCTATAGGCGCAATGGTGGATGCGGCTATTGTGATGATAGAAAACGCGCATAAACATTTGGAACGATTGGATCACTCATCTGCAAAGCCAAATTCCTCCCCTGATAAAAGAGGGGCTGGTGAGGAGATGGGAAGTGAGGGAGCAAGCTTTGAAATGCCCGACCAAGCCAGAGTCAATGCCATACTCGCCGCCTGCAAAGAAGTTGGCCCTGCTTTATTTTTCTCGCTGCTTATCATTACCGTTTCTTTCCTGCCCGTCTTTACTTTAGAAGCGCAGGAAGGGCGGCTGTTCTCGCCCTTAGCCTTTACCAAAACATTTTCCATGGCTGGCGCAGCATTGCTTTCAGTGACACTGGTGCCGGTGCTGATGCTGCTTTTTATACGTGGAAAAATTATCCCAGAAAATAAAAATCCGGTGAATCGATTTCTCATTTCATCCTATCGCCCAATTATTCAACAGGTCATGCTGTGGAAAAAAACGACGCTGGCACTCGCGCTGTGCATTATGGTGCTGACGATTTATCCGGCGGTAAAACTCGGTAGCGAATTCATGCCGACCTTAAATGAGGGCACACTGTTGTACATGCCTTCTTCATTACCCGGCATGTCAGTGACTAAAGCTGCCGAACTGATGCAGACGCAAGACAAAATTATCAAGAGCTTTCCCGAAGTAGCATCCGTCATGGGCAAGGCTGGTCGCGCCCAAACGGCGACCGACCCGGCACCGCTGGAAATGTTTGAAACGATAATTAACCTCAAGCCAGAATCGGAATGGCGCGCAGGCATGAACACCGACAAGCTGATTGCCGAACTCGATCAGGCTTTACAATTTCCCGGTGTGTCGAATGCTTGGACAATGCCGATCAAAGCGCGCATTGATATGCTGTCCACTGGCATACGCACGCCGATAGGTATTAAAGTTTTCGGTAAAAATTTAGCGGGCATAGAAGAAATCGCGAAGCAGGTAGAAGCCGTGGTCAAGCAAGTTCCTGGCACTAGCAGCGCCTATGCCGAGCGCGTGACTGGTGGTTATTACTTGAACATTGCGCCAGATCGCTTACAGCTTGCGCGCTACGGGGTGTCGATAGATGAAATGCAGCAAGTGATTGCCACCGCGCTCGGCGGCGAAGTGGTGACCACTACCGTGGAAGGGCTGGAAAGATTTGCGGTGACAGTGCGCTATCCGCGTGAGTTGCGTGACAGCCCGCACATGATCGCCAGCCAAGTATTGGTGCCGATTGCTAATGGTGAAATGATCCCGTTAGGGCAATTGGTGAAAATTGAAATCACGCAAGGAGCACCTTCCATACGCACAGAAAATGCGCTACTGGCGGCATATATCTATGTTGATATTCGCGAGCGCGACATCGGCAGCTACGTGCGCGACGCGCAGCAAGCGGTGCGTGAACAAGTGAAATTTCCGCCCGGATATTACGTTACGTGGAGCGGGCAATTCGAATACATGGAACGCGCCATTGCAAAATTAAAAATGGTCATTCCGTTAACACTGCTGATTATTTTCCTGCTGCTGTATTTGAATTTCCGACGTATCACAGAAACATTGATTGTCATGTTATCCGTGCCGTTTGCGCTGATCGGTGGCGTGTGGCTGATGTGGCTGCTGAATTACAATATGAGCGTCGCTGTGGCAGTCGGCTTCATTGCGCTGGCAGGCGTGGCGGCCGAGACAGGCGTGGTGATGCTGATTTATCTGGATCATGCATGGAAAAAATTGTGCGAGCAACGCGCAAGCTCCGGCCAGCAACCCACGCCAGCAGATTTATACCAGGCCGTGATGGAAGGCGCGGTAGAGCGCGTGCGCCCAAAAATGATGACTGTGGTGGCGATTATGGCAGGCCTGCTACCCATCATGTGGAGCAGCGGCACAGGCTCGGAAGTTATGCGCCGCATCGCCGCACCCATGGTGGGCGGGATGATTTCATCCACGATATTAACCTTAATTGTAATCCCAGCAATTTACGCACTAGTTAAAAACCGCGAGTTTTTCAACAAAATAAATCTTAAACAGGAGAAGGGACAATGATAGAAATTATTCCAATCTAGTATTCGGTGTTCGTGCATTTTCTTATCGAATTCGAAGTAATCTGAGTAACAAAAAAGTAAAACATTATTTACCACTGTGTTTAATCAACGAAAGGAATCATCATGAAATTACATATCACCTTAATTTTAATTGCTAGCCTATTTGCAACAAACGCTGCTATCGCGCAACCCGCAGACATGAAAGGCATGGAGGGTATGAAAGGCATGGAGGGCATGGAGGGTATGAAGGGCATGAAAGGTGCCGATCAGAAAAAAATGAATCATCAAACCACCGCAATCGTGAAAGCCGTGGATGTTAAAAAAGGAACCGTTCTATTGGCACACGAAGCAATCGCCAGCTTAAATTGGCCTGCAATGACCATGGAGTTTTGGGTAGAAAACCCTGCCATGTTTAGCAAGCTAATCGTTGGCAATAAAGTGATGGTTGAGTTTATGCAGCAAGGCAACAAAAGCGTAATTGTAGTGGTTCAGTAATTTTGGACACCTACTGCCGTGTGGCCACTCTTCATGTCTTTGACGACCTGGACGATCTCAATCCCTGATCAACTACCATGCGTGCCTACTGAGTTTAAATGCGGCAGCGTGTGTTGTTGGGGCTGTGTCAACTTTGCACTCAATTTATTGAGTCGCAAATTGCCTGACTTTGTTATTAGCCCATTAGTGTCAATTCCACACGCAGCTTGCTGCGTAGTGGATTGCCTGCCTTTGGTACAACCACGGCGTACTCCTTGCGGGTGCTTCGTCATGTTTGACGTTGCTTGGCTATTGTTACTTTCTCTCCAGATGAGTAGCAACCCTACTTCTTTAGTAACACGTAATATCTAAAAACTACTTAATGGCTAGTACGCACTAACCGCACATAATAGGTATAGGGGCGTATGGTTTTAAAGGCACCGCCCTTACCGAAATAAACATACCAGGCGCTGGAGGAATTGTCTGTGTTGGGCGAGGCAGACCAGTAGGCTGCGACCTGCGTATTCGGAAACCAGTGTGCATCAATAGTAGGGGAGGAACCGGAAGTTTTGCTGGTATCCAAGATGCTTCGTAGTTCATCCATTGTGGGCAAACGCCAGTCACTAAAGCCACACAACCCTTGCGCATTGACGCTGTTCTTGAAACCCACACTATTTGATGGCGCATCAATCTGAGCTTGTGTGGGATTAATCCAACCCGATTCAGTCCAAAATTGCTCTACTGCTGCATTATCAAAATTACTATATCTTTTATTCCAGTCACGCAAGCCGCCATCAGCGGTTTTGACTTCCCACATCAAGCCAGTGACATTATCCTGCACGCAGCTACCGAGGTCGGAATTTGAAGCGGAGACGCGGGCAAATTTTGAACTGACGGGAGAAATGTCGACAAGGGCAGAGGCATATACCCCCACCTCAAACACCAGAAAAAAACCAACTGGCAACATTAATATAAATTGTCGTATGGTACGAGTAATTTTGTTATTAAAGGGACTCATGGCATGCCTCTGTTTAGTAGTGGGTATTGGTGCAGCTTAAAATTTATAGTTAAAAAGGTTACACTAAAATCTCACTCACTGCTTGAGTCAATGCAGGTTAGAGCCGCACTTTTATAAAACACCATGACCCCGCTTTTTCCTGGCTTGTTGTGGTGGTACTTAAACAGCACGGTGGGCAGATGGAAATTTGTATGTCGAGTGTTCTACGGGGGAATGAAAAATAAACTTGCTGGCGATTATAATAAGTTGCTAGCAATTGACTGGCGGTGCTATTTTAAAAATTTCTTCAGGGGTGGTGATGCCCGCCGCAATTTTCATTGCGCCGCTTATGCGTAGTGCTTTCATGCCATCACGTTGTGCCTGCTCACGCATCGCGTCGAGATTATAATCGGTGGTGATGATTTTTCTAAGCGTGGGAGTCATGGTCAGCATTTCATAAATGCCGACTCGCCCGCGATAACCCGTGAGATGGCATTCCAAACACCCCACCGCGTGCTGCACAACTTTGGGCTTGGGTGCTTTCCACGGCGCAACCAGCGTGTTCCATGTGACATCATCAATTTCCCCCGGCTCTTTGCAATGCGGACACAGTGTGCGTATTAATCTTTGCGCTAATACGCCGAGCAAGGTTGATTGAATTAAATACGGAGCCACGCCCAAATCCAGCAAGCGTGTCACCGCAGAGGGCGCATCGTTGGTGTGCAAAGTGGATAGCACCAGATGCCCAGTGAGCGCGGATTGAATCGCCATTTCTGCTGTTTCAAGATCGCGGATTTCGCCAATCATAATGATATCGGGATCCTGTCGCATAAGCGTACGCACGCCCGTGGCAAAATCCAGGCCGATGTTGGTTTGCACCTGCATTTGATTAAACGCTGGTTCGATCATTTCTATCGGATCTTCGATGGTGCAAACGTTGACTTCTGGTTTGGCCAACATTTTGAGCGTGGAATACAGTGTGGTGGTTTTGCCCGAACCGGTCGGTCCAGTCACCAAAATAATACCGTTGGGCTTCGTTATCATCTCCAGCCAGCGCGTCGCGTCTTCTTCAGGAAAGCCGAGTTCAACAAAATCTTTAACCAGTATATCTGGCTCAAAAATTCGCATCACCACTTTTTCGCCGAACGCCGTGGGCATGGTAGACAACCGCAATTCCACTTCACCGCGATCCGTCATTTTTGTTTTAATGCGGCCATCTTGCGGACGGCGTTTTTCGATTACATCCATGCGCCCCAATAATTTTATGCGGCTGGTGATGGCAATCATAATCGCCGCCGGAATCTGATAGACCTGATGTAACATGCCATCGATACGAAAACGCACCACGCCCATTTCGCGACGCGGCTCCAGATGAATATCGCTGGCTCCCTGTTCAAAAGCATACTGCAATAGCCAATCAAAAATGCTGACGATGTGTGATTCATTGGCATCCAATTTACCACTCTTGCCCAGCTCGACCAGTTGCTCAAAATTACCGATTTTTGAAATATCACCACTTTTGGTTTCAACCGCACGACTAACCGATTTTGCCAGATTGTAAAATTCTGTCAGGTAACGATTGATGTCCAGCGGATTTGCCAGCACCAGTTTTATCTCACGTCTGAGCATTTGCGCTAGATCAATCGCCCAGCGCATTTGATAAGGCTCGCTGGTGGCGATCCATATCTCATTGCTGCTCACGGACACGGGCAAAATTTTGAAGCGCTTGGCATACTCGTTGGACATAACAGTAGCGACCATGCTGAAATCAACTTTTAACGGATCAATATGGAAATACGGCAAGCCCACCTTGCCAGCCAGCCACTCGGTCAGTGGTTCCAGCAGCAAAGTCTTGTTATTGCCAATCAGATTACGCCATTTTTGTTCGCCGATAATCACCAGCGGGTGCTGCTCCGCGCGAATGTTGCGGCGCGCGGCAATTAACTTGTCAGCCTCTGCTGCTGCAACCATCCCATCCGCCACAAGCAGCGTCACAACCTCTGCCAATGTCAGTTTGCGGTCTGACACAGGTTGGTTTTTTGACTTATTTTCAGGCTTGCTGAGTGAATTTTTTTGTGGCGTGATGGGGGACATTTTCGATACCTTTAACAATCCGTGACGTAATATAACTCATATAACGTGCTCATGGCATTGTCATAAAAACCTTGCCTTTTAACATTCTGCGCCAAATTTCCGCGCCAGATTGGTGAGTTTTTTGTTGGAGTATGCGCGCGCAGGACAGAACACTTAGACTGCAACCTACATCGCGCTACGAAACAAGATAAATTTCAATTATGACTGCAAGTGAGCAGGATGTTTTCACATAATACTTAGCAAGCGGCTCCTTTATATTTCTCAGCACAACGATTAGGATTGGTCAAAAATAACTACCTGTAAAATCTCAATCCGGTTTTTTAATTTAGCAGGTAAAATTGCATCGAATGATCGCACCCATCCACTCCCTTCCTCTCTCCGCCCCCAAGCCACACGCAGCGTCGCAGGCACGGCGAGCCACGCGCATAGCATCGCTCCTGCCGCTGGAATATCCAGCTGATTTGCCTGTTGTGCTGCGGCGCGAAGAGTTAATAAAAGCGATTATTCAACATCAAATTGTGATTGTGTGCGGCGAGACCGGATCGGGAAAAACTACGCAGCTTCCAAAAATTTGTCTGGAGTTGGGGCGCGGCGTGCAAGGCATGATCGCGCATACCCAGCCCCGTCGGGTGGCAGCGCGTTTGGTCGCGGCACGCATTGCACGGGAATTGAAAACTGAGCTAGGGGGCGTGGTCGGATATAAGGTGCGCTTTACTGATCGCGTGTCTGCTGAAACCTGTATCAAATTAATGACCGATGGTATTTTACTGGCGGAAATTCAAAGTGATCCACTGCTAAAAAAATATGACACAATTATCATTGACGAGGCGCATGAACGTTCGCTAAACATCGATTTTTTACTGGGCTATTTTAAGCAATTATTGCTGTGTCGCGCCGATCTTAAATTAATTATCACCTCGGCCACGTTGGATGCCGAGCGTTTCGCGCAGCACTTTGCAAATGAGCACACACCGCCGCCAATTATTCAAGTAACCGGGCGCAGCTATCCGGTAGAGGTGCGCTATCGGCCTCTCCATTCAGAAACTGAAGCATCGCAGCAAAATACCAGCAATCCTTCGTCCAATTTACTGGCAGCCAACAAATTGGCAGCCAGCAAATTGGACGAAGGATTGACGCTGCCTGATGCAATCTGTGC